>JBEGSV010000059.1:0-9975 GCA_041179685.1 Actinomycetota bacterium | reverse complement strand
GTCTTGCCAACGGCCAGCAGAGAGGCTGCCATGAGCTTTAAAACCGAGTTTTTAGCGCCTGTGACCGTAACTTCGCCCTTGAGGCAGGCTCCGCCAACGATGCGGAATCTATCGTGCAACGGCGCCTCGGACATGGGTCGATTCTACGTCACGGGTAGCGATATCTCGTAAGCCTATTAGGCTAGGCGCATGGTTAATCTAACTCGCATTTACACAAAAACAGGTGATGACGGAACGACTGCGCTCGGAGACATGAGCCGCACATCTAAGAACGACCCACGCCTTGAGGCCTATGCGACAGTCGATGAAGCGAACTCTTCAATCGGAGTCGTCCTTTCGACCGATGAATTAACAGATGATGTTCGCAATCTCTTGGTGCGAATCCAAAATGACCTCTTCGATGTCGGTGCAGATCTCTGCACACCGGTTATTGATAAGCCAGCCTTCGAGCCACTACGTGTTCTCGAAAGCCAGATTACATACCTCGAAGATTCAATTGATGCATATAACGCAGATCTTGCGCCGCTACGTTCTTTCGTTCTACCATCCGGAACACCTGCTGCAGCGCACCTTCATGTTGCTCGCACAGTTGTACGTCGCGCAGAGCGACGCACCTGGACTGCAATTCACTCTTTCGGTAGCGGAGTCAATCCATTGACAGCGCAGTACTTAAATCGTTTATCTGATCTGCTCTTTGTTCTTGCACGCGTTGCAAATAAAGAGATTGGCGACCAGCTCTGGGTACCCGGCGCAAACCGCTAACTCTTTTTAGTATTTAACGTAACCAGATCCAGGAACAGCTGGGTCTCGGTCGACGTGATTGCAGATCACCGAAGTAATCTTCGCTGCTCCACCTTGTTCTAACGTCTCAGGTGTAATCATCAAGAAGGTTTTAAATTCTCTTGCAGCGCTACCCGAGAATGATTTAGTGAGCTCGCCCAACTTCTTGCCTTGGCCATCGGTCACGACAGCCACAGCCTGCCACCAGATGCACCCATTAACAGCGGCAACTTGAACCGCGCCACAGATGTATTTGGTGCACTCTTTAATCTGTTTCTCAAGGTATGAGTTCGCTGAAATCAGACTCACCAACTCTTTTGCAGAGGGAACCTTTGCATAGACCTCGCCTTCAACGCTAAAACCTTTTGGTGGCCAGACGGGTTTTGGTGATGGCGTTACACGGATTTTTGCCTTCTTCTTTTTCTTTACCGGAGGCTTCTTCGTTGCCTTTGGCGTTGCCTTGGCAGTTGTTGTTGCCTTAGCTGTCGCTGTGGCACTTTGCTTAGCAGTTGGCGTTGCCTTAGCGGCGGCGGAGGCCTTTGGGGTGGGGCTCTTCGACGCCGCAACGGCACTTGGTGCTACTAGTGCCAGAACTACAACAAGAAGTGCAGAAGTTACTCGCGATCCCACTTGAATGTGCGGATTGCGAGGAAGGTGCCCACGACTAGCCATATGCCAATAATGGCAAAGGTTCGCCCAGTCTCCCAATTGCCGACAATTTCACGCGTAGCAAACTCCTCTGGCAGGAAGACCGAGCGCATTCCTTGGGTCAGCCACTTCAACGGGAAAATTGCTGCAACCTGTTGCATCCATCCTGGAAGGTCGGTGAAGATAAAGAAGACACCGCTGAAGAATTGCAAGATGATGACAACAGGAGAGACGATTGCCGATGCACCTCGAGCGTTCTTCGGAACGCTTGAAAATGCAACGCCGAGAATTGTGGAGACGAGTGAACCGAGAAATAAGAGCGCTGCGAAGAGCAACCATTTGCTCACTGCTGTTGGCAAATTAACCCCGAAGAAGGCAACGCCAGCTGCAAGAAGTAGAACTACTTGAATAACCATGCTGACAGTGACAACAATCGCTTTACCGATGAAGTAACTAGAAGCTGGCATCGGAGTTCCACGTAAACGCTTGAGCGCACCTAGGTCGCGCTCGATAGGAATGAAGATTGCGATCTGCTGGAAGCCAGTATTTACCAGGGCTGAGGCGATCATTCCGGCGACGAAATATTGACTAAAGGTGACGTTAGGCGCAATTGTCTCGCTAAATACAGATCCGAAGATTGCAAGGAGAATCAACGGAAAGAGCAGGGTGAAGACAACTGATTCTTTCTGGCGAAAGAACTGTTTAATCTCAAGGCCGCCACGCTTGATACCAATCGAGAGCGCACCAGGAAGCTGGTTATTCATGTGTGGCTCCAATCATCGATAGGTAGATATCTTCAAGGGTAGGTCTATGAATACTCAGTTCAGGGATCTCGCCACCGAGACGAGCGCTGAGGTTCATAACAAATTCAGTAGGAGCATCGCTCGCATCGCTCTTCTGTATGCCGCCTTCACGCCATGAAATCGTAGCTTGTGCACTTGCTCGCCCTCCCAAAAGGGCTGGCGTTGAAACTTCTAGGATTTCTCCATGGCTCATGACAGCGACTCGATCTGCCAAAGCCTCGGCCTCGTCGAGGTAGTGCGTTGTGAGCAAGATTGTTGTGCCTTCATTCTTAAGCTGCTTAATTAAGATCCAGAATGCGCGTCTAGCTTCAGGATCAAAGCCCGTTGTAGGTTCATCGAGAAATAAGACCTCTGGCCTTCCGATGATGCCAAGTCCAACATCTAATCGACGTCGCTGGCCACCAGATAAAGTCCTTGCTCGATCATCGGCCTTCTCCTGCAATCCAACTAGAGTGATGACATCTTCGACTTCACGTGGATTTGAGTAATACGATGCAAAGTGGGTGAGCGCTTCGCGCACCGTTAACTCTGCTGTGTCTTGAGTGCTCTGAAGGACAATTCCGATTCGATTACGCCAAGCTAAAGCGGCAGCGCCCTTGATCGCAGGATCTGTATCTAGGACAGTTATTGACCCACCATCGGCTACGCGAAAGCCCTCGAGGATCTCGACGGTCGTTGTCTTTCCTGCGCCATTTGGACCAAGGATTGCAAAAATCTCGCCTTGGTTGATTGTCAACGAGAGATCTTTGACCACAGTCAGAGCCCCATAGCTCTTTCGTAGCCCTGATACGGCGATTACTGGCTTCATATCTCAACTCTAGCGATTTCGATGTGAAGAAAGTAGCGAATGTAAGGGAAAATACATCTGTGAGCCCGCGCAAGAACTATCCCAAGAATCGACGCCCAAAGACCAGCGTCGATGAAGAGCCACGCGGCGTTCCTTCGACACAATCATTTGAAGAAGATGATCAGGGATTATGGATTGTTCGTAAACTCACCGGCTCTGCGGCAAATAAACCATATCGATGTCCGGGGTGCGATCAATTGATTCCGATGGCGACCCCACATACTGTCGCTTGGTTAGAGGGCGATGAAGATGGGCGGCGCCACTGGCACCACACATGTTGGAGCAAGCGAAATAATCGACGACCTAATACCGAGCGCACCCGTAACGCACCGCGCTACTAACGGTTACGCCTTAAGAGAGACGACCGCGTAAAACAGTCAGCAACTTAACTACAAGTGAGTCAATCTTTGCACTGCGCTTAAAGCTGGTGATTGCTAAAGGCAGTTGGAATCTTGCACGAACGACTGAGCGTGGATAGGTAAATTCGAGCAAACCTTCCGGGCCATGAATTCGGCCGTAACCTGAATCCTTGATGCCACCAAATGGAATCGATGCGACAGCAGCAAATGAGATCACCGAGTTAATTGCCACCATTCCACATTGCAGCTGAGATGCAATCCAACGTCCCTGACGCCGCGACCAGACAGATGCGCCTAGGCCATAGCGGGATGCATTCGATAGCTCGATAGCTGTCTCCATATCAGGTACGCGGTTGATCACGAGAGCCGGACCAAAAGTTTCTTCAGTGACTGCAATTGAGTCTTCTGGAACTTGCAGGAGAATTACTGGCTGGACAAAGCGATCGCCAACAGATTGGGTGCCTCCTACAACTGGGATGCCACCCTTTTTCACTGCATCTTTGATGTGGGATTGAATAATCTTAAGTTGAGAGGGCATAGTTGCTGGTCCGTAATTGCTATCGGCAGGATTACCGGCATGAATTGTCTTAGCAAGTGCGATTACCTTCTCAGTAAATATATCGGCAATATTCTCATCGACGTAGACTCGCTCTGCTCCAATACATGTCTGTCCGGCATTAGAAAGCGCTGACCAGACCGTTGCATCTACAGCCTTTGCGATATCTGCATCACGAGCGACGATGACTGGGTCTTTTCCACCACATTCGGCGATCACAGGTGTCAGCGTTTGGGCGCAGAGCGCTGCAACTTTCTTCGCAGTGGCAGTCGAACCGGTAAATGCCAACTTCTTTACTCCGCTGGTGCAGAGCGCCGCCCCGGTATCGCCGAAGCCAGTGACAACCTGGAAGTATTCAGAGCTGCCTGCAACATGTTCAAAGAGGTCAGCGAGTGCGACTCCCACACCTGGTGTGTATTCACTTGGCTTAAAGACGACTGTGTTTCCAGCAGCAAGTGCATATGCAATAGATCCCATCGGGGTAAAGACTGGATAGTTCCAAGGTCCAATAACACCAACAACGCCAAGGGGAGATCGCTCAACAGTTGCAGACATATTTGCCATCAACGCACCTGATGCGCGATGAGCTGTGCGGAGAACTGATTCGGCATTGCGCGCAGCCCAAGCTACGTGATGCGCTGCGAGTGTGATCTCAAGCTTTGCATCGGAGTGCGGCTTTCCAGTTTCCAGGGTTACCTGCTCTGCGAGTGAATCAATCTCGCTGAGAATCAAACGGCTATAGGCAAGGAGAATCTTCCGGCGACCTTTATGGCCAATCGCTTCCCAACGAAAGGCTGCATCGGTCGCCAGGGTGACAGCCGCGTAGACCTCCTTCTCGCTATTGATAGGAAATGTGCCTACAACTTCACCTGTTGCCGGGTTGAGTGATTCAAACTTTTTAGCCATAGCCAAAGAGTAGTCACTAGAATGCGCATATGTCGGAACCAATCCGCCCCAGCACAGTGCTGCCGGCTATTCGCACACCATTTCAACTGACTACCGAAGATGGCGAGACACTCATTGGCGAGGTAAGCGCCCCCATCGATAATCCAACAACTGCGCTGCTCTGTCTCCATCCCAATCCCACCGGCGGCGGCATGATGGATAGCCATATTTATAAGAAGGCGGCAAATCGTTTACCTGCCATGGCTGGCGTTACGATTATTCGATTTAATACTCGCGGAACAACAAGCGAGGCGGGATCAAGTACCGGTGCTTACGATGGAGGTCGTGCAGAGAAGTACGATGTACAAGCAGCTATTAATTACTGCTTCGATGTCCTTAAAGTTCATGAGCTCTGGGTTGTTGGCTGGTCATTCGGAACCGAGATTGCGCTCTGCCACGCACGCGATCCACGTGTCAAAGGTCTAATACTTCTCAGCCCACCACTGATGAAGGTAGAAGAGAGTGATCTCCAATTTTGGGCAGAAGATGGAAGACCTATTACTGCGTTGGTTCCAGAGCATGATGATTATCTCAAGCCAGATGAAGCGCGAATTCGATTTGCTGCTATCCCACAATTAAATTTGATTGCAGTCGATGGTGCAAAACACTTGTGGGTTGGTGAACCTTATGTTCATCGCGTTCTGAGCGAGATTACCCGCATCATCGCGCCGCAAAGATTGCCGTTGGCGACAGAGCTGCCCTAGTGCTCAGAGCTTAATTAGTGCTGCTCAGCGCGAGGGAAGACGACCTGCTCAAGAATCAAGATTATTGAGGCCGCTACTGGCACAGCAAGTAAGCCACCGACAAGGCCAAGTAGAGAAGTACCAATTAAGGCTGCGATGATCGTGATGGCACCCGGAACGGCGAGTGTGCGCTTCATAATCTTTGGCGTCACTACATAGTTTTCAATCTGAACATAAACAACGTAGGCCACAAATGTAATCGCGCCGATAGCAATAGATTGAGTAGCTGCAATGAGCGTGACGATTCCACATCCCAAGAAGTGGCCAATGAGCGGAACCAGTCCACAGATAAAGACGATGATGCCGATTGCGATAGGTGATGGAAGTCCAAGGATCAGCGAGAGCACGGTGACAAAGAGCGCCGCCATAGATGAGATTAGGATCTGACTTCCGACAAAGGCGCCAACTTGGGCAATAATCGCATCGACCAAGAGTGAGACTCGCGGGCGCCGGCTAGCAGGAACAAATTTGAGACCAATCTTGGTCGCTTCTGGAAGTGATGTGATGAAGTACAAGGTAAGGACAAGAATTGTGAGGGCGGTAAATGTTCCTGATAAGACAGTCTTTCCAACGCCGATTACTCCACCAAAGGCTGTGATGATCAGTGTGCCATCTGAGGTGATGCTGCTGAGTTTCGCCTCCAAGGTATCAATAAAGGCATACTGGTTGTTGAGACTTGCAATAGTTGAATTCGTTTTTAGATCTTGCAAGAGCGTTGGTGCGCTCTCGATGAGATGAGCCGTCTGGGTAACAAGTGGTGGAACAACAAGGGCTATAAATAGACCAACAAGAGAGAGGACTGCCATAAAAATTATTGCAACTGCAGTTGCTCGAGACGTGCCACGTCGACGAATTGCTTCAACGCCAGGATTGAGACCAGTTGCAAGAAAGAGCGCCACCAAGATGAGGACAAATACTTGGCTGGCGCTTGCAAGTGCTCGCAATAGAACGAAGGCGGTGAGAGCTCCGATTGTGGCTAAGAAGCCAAAGTAGAAGGGGTGACCTCGATCGATAGGCGCACCGGCATTTCCATAGGAAGGTGTGACTGGAGCCTCTTTTTTCGTTGCCTTCTTAGGTGTGCGGCCACTGATTCGCTCTGAAATAGTCATAGGTAATTATAAGTTGATTGGGAGATGAGAGAATGGCTCTATGGCACTTCGGATCACAGGCGTCGGCGAGGAAATCGCAGCTGTCTCTGGCCTGCCCTGGAATCAGAGCCTCGAGCTCTGGCCAGAGGACCCTCATCTGACAGAGAAGCGCGGTATCTCGCGCCACATCGTGCGCCTTGTACGTTCTACTGATGACCCAGATTCTGAGGTCTACGCCGTTAAGGAGACTGTCTCTGAATTCGCAAATCGCGAATATAAAATCTTGCGCGAACTTAAACAACTCGATGCGCCGAGTGTGCAGTCAGTAGCTGTTGTCGAAGGACGCACAGACTCTGACAATGAAGAGCTCCCTTGTGCGCTCGTCACTCGTTTTCTGCCTTACTCACTTCCATATCGAGTTCTGCTCAGCGGTAAAGATGTCACTGCAGAAGATGTGACTTTGATGGCAAATGCCCTGGCCCTTCTCCTTGTTCGACTTCATCTCCTGGGATTCTGGTGGGGCGATTGCTCACTTTCAAATACCCTCTTCCGTCGTGACGCAGAAGGTTTTGCTGCATATCTTGTCGACGCCGAAACTGGCGAATTTCAGAAGAGCCTCTCAGATGGACAGCGCGAACATGATCTAGAGATTGCGCACTTCAATGTCGCCGCCGAACTTGAAGACCTCGCTCTCTCTGGCGTGCTCTATGCCGGAATGGATCCAATCCGAGCAAGTAATGCGCTGATCAAGCGTTATCACCGCCTGTGGGCGGCACTGAAGGAGCGTCAAGTATTAGATCCTAAGGATCGTCATGCGGTAGAGCGCGCGATGCGCCAATTGCATGACCTTGGCTTTGCGGTAGAAGAAGTCTCTGTTCAGCTAGAAGATGGAAATGAATCTTCAGGAAAGTTGTACTTCCAGCCAAAGCTCGTTGCTGCCGGTTATCACAAGAATCGATTACGAGAATTGATGGGTCTTGATACAGAGGAGCTACAAGCAAAGCGTCTGCTGGCCTCATTTGATCGCTATCGCGGTCGCGAGAAGTCACCAAAGCCACCCGTGCATGACTCTGCGCGCCGCTGGTTAGAAGAGGTATTTAATCCAACCGTTGCTTTAATTCCAGCAGAATTACAAGGTCGAATTGAAGTTGCACAGTTCTTCCATGAAGCGCTGGAACACCGTTGGTATCTCAGTGAGAAGGCTGGACATGATGTTGGCCTTGAATTTGCAGCACAATCGTATGTCACTGAAATTTTGCCATTCCGTAGAGATTCCGGTGTTGATGTAGTGAAAGAGAGCGCCTCATGACATTTCCGCCAAACTTCGGCCAAGCGTATGACCTCAGTGGTTTAGGTAAGCCACCAGTTGATACCAGTACTCCGATGCCTGGTTTAGAGATCAATGCAGCAAATCTCACCGCTGAATTTCTTCCGATGTCAGCACAGAAGCCTGTGGTGGTTCTCTGCTGGTCTGCGCGCTCTGCCGAATCAGTTGAGATGCTCCGGGTTCTTGGCAAACTTGCAATTGCAGATCAAGGGGCATGGGTATTGGCGCGAGTCAACATCGATGAACAGCCGCAAGTTGCCCAGGCGTTGCAAACTCGCACAATTCCCTACGGATTAGTCTTTATCGCAGAACAACCAATTCCATTTGTCGAGCAAGCCCTTAATGAGACCCAATTGCGAGAGGTCATTACAAAGATCCTCACCTTGGCTGCTCAACAAGGAATTGGCGAGGCGCCAGTCGAACAGGCAGAGCCAGAGGAAGATGAAGCGCTTGCCGCTCTTGATCGAGGAGATTTCGCTGCTGCTGAAGCAGCGTACAAGGCGCTCTTGGCGCGTAAGCCAAATGACGTCTACGGCAAAGTTGGCTTAGCTCAGGTTCAGTTGTTGATGCGCACTGATGGTGTTGATGCAGCAGAAATAATGCAACAGGCGATCGAAAACCCGGATGATATTGAGATTCAGGTGCAGTGCGCTGATATTGAAGTGATGCAGGGTGATCTCGAGCAGGGATTTAAACGTTTATTACGCTTAATTACATTGCTCTCAGGAGATGAGCAGAAGAAAGTTAAAGAGCGGTTACTAGAACTCTTCGCCCTCGTTGATCCTGCCGATCCTCGAGTCATCAAGGCTCGCGCCGCCCTTGCTAATGCGCTCTTCTAAATGAGTACAACACCAGCAATTTCGCACCTGCAAGAGAAGCGCTATCTTCACGCCCTCTTCTTCTTATTCGGTTTTGGAATCATGGCTTGGGTGCCGCGCTTTCCTGAACTGAAAGAGAACCTCTCACTCAGCAACGGCCCCTTTGGGTCGATCCTTACGACCGGCGCTATTGGTGCATTTCTCGGCCTACTGACAGTTGGACATATAGTTCATAAATATGGAGTTCGAATTGTTTTTGTAATCTCGACTCTATTGATCTATGGATCATTTACCGCAATTGTCCATGTCCATACACCGGCAATATTTATTATCTTCAACGTCATGATTGCCTTTGGCATTACTGCAACGCATGTCGCTCTCAACACTCAGGGCTTTCATATCCAAGAGCGGAGCGGAGATATCGTGGTCACGAGCTCTGCCGGTTACTGGAGCGCAGGTGCGCTTGCAACTGCGATCCTCTCAGGCATTCTGGTTGGGGGAGTCGGGCTCTCACTCCATATCGGTCTGCTCTCTGCGGCAACTGCTCTCGCATCGCTCATCTATATTGCAAAACTCAATCCAGTATTGGTAACCGCCAATGAACATCCAGAGAGTGATTACTCTGTAAAAGATATCTTCACCTCATTTCATCTCGATTGGCCGGTCAGTCTCGGAATGGCCTGCGCTGTCTATCTCGAATTTGCCATTGGCGACTGGGGGACAATCTTCACTAAAGAGCGCCTCGATGTCAGCGCAGGTTTAAGCACACTGCCCTACATCGTCTTTACTGTATTCATGATCATTGGTCGCTTATCAGCACATAAGGTGATGAAGCGTTATCCAGTAGATCGCTTGGCGAGGGCATCTACCTTGACTGCCGGAATTGGATTCGTAACAACAATTTCAATCGCCACCCACCTACCGGCCTCGCAGAAGTGGCTCTCATACTCCTTATTTCTCATAGGTTTCTCGCTCGCCGGTATCGGTTCTGCGATTCTTGGCCCGAACTTCACCGGTGCTGCAAATAGAAGATCGCCACATCCAAGCTCTGTTGTTGTAGG
>JBEGSV010000058.1:0-8121 GCA_041179685.1 Actinomycetota bacterium | reverse complement strand
GTAAGGAAAGGTAAAAAATTGCTTTAGACTTCCCCCTGCGCCTTCGGGGCGTAGCGTAGTGGCTAGCGCGCCTGCTTTGGGAGCAGGAGATCGGGAGTTCGAATCTCCCCGCCCCGACCAGTATTACTTGTAGTTCGAAATGAATCAGTTCCACACTTTCAAATTCAAGAAGAGTTAAAGCAAACCTAAAAAACAGGAGCAACTTGTGAAGAGCACCGTAGAGACACTTTCACCAACACGTGTAAAGCTTTCAGTAGAAGTTGCATTTGAAGAACTCAGCCCATACATCGCTGAGTCATTTAAAAAGCTTGCATCACAGATCAACGTTCCTGGATTCCGCAAGGGCAAAGTTCCGGCAGCGATGGTCGAACAGCGCGTAGGTCGTGCTGCAGTTCTCGATGAGGCAATCAATGCAGCGCTTCCTGAGTTCTATGGACAGGCAGCTCGCGAACACACGCTTCTTGTAATTGGTCGCCCTGTTGTCGATATCAAGGAATTCAAAGATAACGAGAAGCTTGAGTTCACAGTTGAGGTCAGCATCCGTCCAGAGGTAACTCTCCCTGACTTCTCAAAGATCACAATCACAGTTGATAACGCAGAAGTTACTGATGAAGCGCTTAACGAGCAGATCGACGAACTCCGCGCTCGCTTCGGAACGCTTCACACTGTTGAGCGCGCAACAAAGAACGGTGACTTTGTCACTGTTGATCTCACAGCTCGCATCAATGGAGAAGAGGTTGATGGCGGCAAGGCAAATGACATCTCTTACGAAGTTGGCTCAAACCGCATGATCGATGGCCTTGATGAGGCTCTCATCGGAATGTCCGCTGGAGATACAAAGACATTTACAACTCAGCTCGTAGGTCAGCAAGATGGCGAAGAGGGCGATGTATTCATCGCACTCAAGGTCGTCAAAGAGCGCGAGCTTCCACCAGTCGACGATGCATTTGCAAAGCTTGCATCTGAGTTCGACACAATCGAAGAACTCAAAAAGGATTTCTCAGAGCGCCTCCTTCGTTTGAAGAAGCTCGAGCAGGGTGCGCAGGCCCGCGACCTTCTCGTCGAGAAGTTGCTTGCAGATCTCACCATCGAAGTTCCAGATGATTTGGTTCTCGAGGAAGTCAACAGCCACCTCGAAGGTGAAGGCCGCCTGGAAGATGCTGTCCACCGCGCAGAAGTTGATAAAGAAGTTCGTGACGGCATCAAGTCAGAGTTCCTTCTCGATTCAATCGTGAAGGCTGAAGATGTTCAGATCACCGAGATCGAGCTCACCGATTACCTCGTCCGCATGTCACAGCGTTACGGAATGGCTCCAGAGCAGTTCGCTCAGGAGCTCCAGAAGGCTGGCCAGATCACACAGGTCGTCGCCGAGGTCACTCGCGCCAAGGCCCTTGCATCTGTTCTTGGTCGCATCTCTGTTGTCGACAAGTCAGGCGCGAAGATTGAACTTGAGGAGCTACGTACTCCTCAGGCTGCAGCAGCAGAAGCTTCTGCTGAATAATCTTTAGCCGATAGCGAACATCTGGGGTTTTGACCCTAATTACCTTCAATTTGGGAAGCATTTTCGCCCTGCCATTGTTAAGGTCACTACATGCATTCGCACCGCTATCGGTGCGTTGAGAGTCGGAAGGAAGTACCGTGGATTTATTTAACCCACAGAACAGATCAGCAGGGGATTCACCTCTCGGCTTAGGCGATCAGATTTATAGCCGCCTTTTGCGCGAACGTATCGTCTTCCTCGCCGGAGAAGTCCGTGACGAGATGGCAAATGCAATCTGCGCACAGCTACTTCTTCTCTCAGCTGAAGATCCTGAGAAGGACATCTATCTCTACATCAACTCACCAGGTGGATCAATCACAGCCGGCATGGCCATCTACGACACGATGCACTACATCAGAAACGATGTTGCAACAGTTGCAATGGGAATGGCTGCATCAATGGGTCAGTTCCTACTTACAGCAGGCGCACCTGGTAAGCGTTATGCAACACCACACGCTCGCATCTTGATGCACCAGCCACTCGGTGGAATCGGTGGAACCGCAACTGATATTCGTATCCAGGCAGAGCAGATGGCCATTACAAAGCAAACGATGTCAGAGCTCAATGCAAAGCACACCGGCCAGCCACTCGAAAAGATTATTGCTGATTCAGATCGCGATAACTGGTTCAACGCAAAGGATGCGCTTGCATATGGATTTATCGATCACATTGCAACTAGCGATGGTCAAATTTCTGGAGGTAAGAAGTAATGAAGCACATCTCTGATTTCGAAGCTCGTTATATTCTTCCAACAATTGAAGAGAAGACTGCTTATGGTTTTAAGCGCCTCGATCCTTATACAAAGTTGTTCGAAGAGCGCATCATCTTCTTGGGCCAGGGAATCGATGACACTGTTGCTAACGATGTTATGGCGCAGCTGCTTACCCTCGAATCAATGGATCCAGATCGTGATATCTCGATCTACATCAATTCACCAGGTGGATCATTTACAGCGCTCACCGCTATCTATGACACTATGCAATTTGTTCGCCCAGATATCCAGACCATCTGCTTGGGACAGGCTGCATCAGCTGCAGCAATCATCCTTGCCGGTGGCACTAAAGGAAAGCGTTATGGCCTCGAGCACTCACGCATCCTGATCCACCAGCCATCATCTGAGGGTGGGGGACAGGCATCTGATATCGAGATCCAAGCACGCGAAATCTTGCGTATGCGCGGCCTCCTTGAAACTATGTTGGCGAAGCACTCCAATAAGTCAATCGAGGAAATTGAAAAAGATATCGAACGTGACAAGATTCTTACCGCTGCAGAGGCAGTTGAGTACGGAATTATCGATAAGGTAATGGCCTCACGAAAGGCTAAGCCTTCGTTATAGCCAAGGATTACTAGAAGGAGCCGGTTGCGATGCTAAAGAAATACTTCGCACCCGGCTCTCTCTTTTCCTACAAGGGTTACCGAAACTTCTTTATATCTGGATTGATATTTGTCCTCGGAGCTTCGGCATTTCCAATCGCTCTAGCGGTCACCGTTCTTGATAACGGTGGTGATGCATCAGCGCTCGGATTGATTCTCGCTGCTCGCGTTGCAGCCGGCACTATCTTTATGTTGATTGGTGGAGTCTGGGCAGATCGTCTTCCTCGAAAGTGGATCATGATTGGTGCCGATTCTTTCCGTGCCGGAATTTGTTTAATTCTCCTCGTGGTCTCTGCAAATGAGATGCCACTCTGGGCAATTGGTCTACTTGTATTTCTCATGGGGCTTGGTGATTCATTCGGAGCACCTGCAGGCTCGGCAATCGTTCCTAGCCTTTTGCCAGATCATCTCTTGCCAGCAGGAAATGTTGCTAAGGGATTAGTCGCAAAGGTCGGAACCATTGTTGGTCCGGGACTTGGTGGCCTTTCGATTGCATTCTTAGGCGCTGATTGGACCTTTGCTCTTATCGGTGGCTTCTTCCTTGTCGCAACCTCATTGATCTTCACCATTAACGAGCCTCCACGCCAAGAGATTCTTGAAGATAAACCTACTTTCCTCTTTGAACTTAAAGAGGGCTTCAAGCTTGTCTGGGAAATCAAATGGATTGCAGCATCAATTGCTATGGCATCTTTCCAATTGATGGTCATTGTTGCAGCAGAGACAGTTCTCCTTCCTGTAATTACTCGACGCGAATTCGGCACCGATTCAGTCTTCGCGCTCTCAGCGGCTGCATTTAGTTTGGGTGGAATGATTAGCGCAATAGTCGCCATTAAGCTCAAGCCGAAGCGCCCAGGTTTTGTTGCAATCTGGCTCTGGGCTCTCTTTGCTATCGCACCGCTTGCATTGGCTTTCCCCATCAACGAGACGGTCGTTGTAGTTGGTTACTTCATCGCAGGACTTTCTATCGGAGGGTGGGAGGCCTATTGGGTGACCGCTGTTCAACGAGAAGTCCCGCAAGATATGCAGGGGCGCGTCTTTAGTATCGACATGGTCGGTTCTGGTGGTTTGATGCCGCTCGGAATGGCTCTTGTAGGTCCGGCAATTTTGTTAATGGGAGAGCGGACCTTCTTAATCTCAGCAATCGTCTTCCATGTACTGGTCTGTTATTTAGTATTGCTAGTCCCAGGGGTTGCTGAGATGCGCGATCCTCGGCGCGGTTCTTTGCAATCTAATTCCACCCAATCTAATTCCACTAAGGGCGAACAAAGTCAGGCTTGATTCAAGCCACATTACGGGCGCGTAAAAACTATATTTACCCCCATGTCCACACGAATTGGCGAGGCTAACGACCTCTTGAAGTGCTCCTTCTGCGGCAAGACCCAGAAGCAGGTGAAGAAGCTGATTGCAGGTCCTGGTGTTTACATCTGCGACGAGTGCATTGATCTCTGTAATGAAATTATTGTTGAAGAGCTCTCCGAGCAGAACTCACTCGGTCTTTCAGAACTTCCAAAGCCACAATCCATCTTTGAATTCCTCGATCAATATGTGATCGGTCAAGATCGCGCCAAGAAATCTCTCTCGGTCGCGGTCTACAACCATTACAAGCGTGTTCAATCAGGTGAAGGTCGCGGCGACGACGGAATCGAATTAGCGAAGTCAAACATCCTTCTTCTTGGTCCAACTGGATGCGGTAAGACTCTTTTGGCTCAATCGCTTGCACGCATGCTCAATGTCCCATTTGCAATTGCAGATGCAACTGCACTTACCGAGGCAGGTTATGTCGGTGAAGACGTTGAGAACATTCTCCTCAAGCTTCTGCAAGCTGCAGATTACGATGTGAAGAAGGCCGAAACAGGAATCATCTACATCGATGAGATCGATAAGGTTGCACGTAAAGCTGAGAACCCATCTATTACTCGCGACGTCTCTGGTGAAGGTGTCCAGCAGGCGCTACTTAAGATTCTCGAAGGAACTGTTGCATCTGTTCCGCCTCAGGGTGGACGCAAGCACCCACACCAAGAGTTCATCCAGATTGATACAACAAATGTCCTCTTCATCGTTGGTGGAGCATTTGCTGGTCTCGATAAAATTATTGAAGCCCGCAGCGGTTCAGCTGGCGTTGGTTTTAATGCCGAACTCGTCAGTGCAGAGCAGAAGAATCGCAAAGATATCTTCGCTGATGTAATGCCTGAAGATCTCTTAAAGTTTGGAATGATCCCAGAATTCATCGGACGTCTTCCAGTAATCACAAGCGTTGAAAATCTTGATAAGGCTGCTCTTATGCAGATTCTTACCGAGCCAAAGAATGCTCTCGTGAAGCAGTATCAGAAGCTCTTTAATCTCGATGATGTAGAACTTGAATTTTCACCTGAAGCCCTTGATGCCGTTGCAGAGTTAGCGCTCTCACGTGGCACAGGAGCTCGCGGCCTTCGCGCAATAATGGAGTCAGTCCTCCTTGCTGTGATGTATGAAGTGCCAAGTCGCACCGATATCGCAAAGGTGATTATTGAGAAGAGCTGTATCGAATCCAATGCGCCTGCCACCTTGGTTGAACGCATCGGCGAAGCCCCAAAGCGAGCATCGCGTCGCGAAAAGGCGAACGAGGAGAAAAGCGCTTAATCAAGCCCGCTAGAATGCGCTCCATGACGAAGCGCGAACTCGCTCCATCCTTTATCCCAGCCGATATCGAGCCACGGCTCTATTCGCACTGGGTCGAATCTGGCTACTTCACCGCCGATTCCTCTTCACCAAAAGAGCCCTTCACAATTGTTATTCCGCCTCCCAATGTAACTGGCAACCTCCACATCGGACATGCACTCGATCAAACGCTGCAAGACTGCCTCACACGCATGAAGCGAATGCAGGGTTACGAAGCTCTCTGGCTTCCCGGAATGGATCACGCGGGTATCGCGACACAGAACGTTGTCGAAAAGCAACTCGCTGCACAAGGATTAAGTCGCCATGATCTCGGACGTGAAGATTTTGTAAAGAAGGTCTGGGAATGGAAGGCCGAATCTGGTGGACAGATTCTTGGCCAGATGAAGCGTCTCGGTGATTCAGTTGACTGGACACGTGAAGCATTTACGATGAATGAGACTCTCTCTCAAGCTGTTCTCACAATCTTCAAGAAGCTCTTCGATGCAGATTTGATTTATCGCGCAGAGCGAATCATCAACTGGTGCCCACGTTGCTTAACTGCGCTCTCTGATATTGAAGTCGAGCACAATGATGACGAGGGAGAACTCGTCTCCATACGTTATGGATCTGGCGAATCTGAAATCATCGTCGCGACAACTCGCGCCGAGACTATGTTGGGCGATACCGCGGTTGCAGTTCACCCAGATGACGAGCGATATGCCCACATGATTGGTAAGACCGTCACCGTTCCGCTAATCAACCGTGAGATTCCTGTTGTTGCAGATGAGCACGTTGATCCAGCATTCGGAACCGGTGCGGTCAAAGTTACTCCAGCGCACGACCCTAATGACTTTGAAATCGGATTACGCCACAACCTAGCCAATCTCGTAATCCTCAATGCGGATGCAAAGGTCATCAATACCAATAGCACATTTGATGGCATGGATCGCTTTGAGGCACGTAAGGCTGTCGTTGAGGCACTCCGCGCTGAAGGCCGCATCGTTGCTGAGAAGCGCCCATATATTCACGCAGTCGGTCATTGCTCACGTTGCGATACAACTGTCGAACCACGACTTTCTAAACAGTGGTTTGTAAAGGTCGCACCACTTGCCAAGGCAGCAGGAGATGCTGTTCGTGATGGCCGCGTAAAGATAGAGCCTGCAGAACTCGCACCACGTTACTTCGAGTGGGTTGATGGAATGCACGATTGGTGCATCTCTCGTCAGCTCTGGTGGGGACACCGAATCCCAGTTTGGTATGGACCACAGGGTGAAGTAATTGTTGTCGGACCTGGCGAGAGCGCACCTGCTGGATATGAACAAGATCCAGATGTATTAGATACCTGGTTCTCCTCTGCACTGTGGCCATTCTCAACTTTAGGTTGGCCAAATAACACCGACGATCTCAAGAAGTTTTACCCAACAAGTGTTCTTGTAACAGGCTATGACATCTTGTTCTTCTGGGTTGCGCGCATGATGATGTTCGGACTCTTTGCCATGGATGGTGTTCCACCATTTGGCACGATTGTTCTCCACGGATTAGTCCGCGACCAATTCGGTAAAAAGATGTCAAAGTCAAAGGGCAATGTTGTCGATCCACTCGAATTTATCGATAAGTACGGTGCAGATGCACTTCGCTTTACCCTTGCTCGCGGTTCTAACCCAGGTAAAGATCAAGCGCTAGCTGAAGATTGGATTGCGGGATCTCGTAACTTCGCAACCAAGCTCTGGAACGCAACTCGCTTTGCGATGATGAATGGGGCAACAGTTGAGGGTGATCTGCCGCCCATCGAATCACTCAATGCAATTGATAAGTGGATTCTCTCTAGACTCTCAGAGACGACAGCCGAATACAGCGAACTACTCAATACTTATGAATTCGCGCGCGCTAGCGAAGTTATCTATCACTTTGCTTGGGATGACCTCTGCGACTGGTACCTCGAACTCTCGAAGGAAGCATTCGCCTCAGGAAATGCCCAATCAACTCAGCGAGTCTTGGGTTACGTCCTCGATCAACTCTTCCGCCTGCTCCATCCAGTGATGCCATTCCTTACTGAAGAGCTCTGGACAACATTTACCGGGGGAGTGACTCTGATGAGCGCAGCCTGGCCAGTAGCTGATCCTGCTCATCTTGATAAGACATCAGAAGATTTAATTACACAGTTGCAACGTGTAATTACAGAGGTTCGCCGATTCCGTAATGACCAAGGCGTTAAGCCAAGCCAGAAGATTCCTGGTCGTTTTGTGGCACCTGCTGATGTTGCACAATATTCATCAGCGATGGCATTTCTCCTTAAGCTTGAACTTGGTGATTTCACACCTAGCGCATCTGTCGAGATTGGTGCGATCAAGTGCGAGCTCGATCTTTCAGGTGCAGTCGATGTTGAGGCCGAGCGTGCTCGCCTCGAGAAAGATCTCGCAACTGCAAAGAAGGATCTCGCAACTGCTGAGGTCAAACTCAACAACCAAGGATTCATGGCGAAAGCACCAGAGAGCGTTGTGAAAGAGATTCGCGAACGTCAGGCAGCAACAACAGCTGACATCGAACGCATCACCGCCCAGTTGGCTGCG
>JBEGSV010000057.1:0-2764 GCA_041179685.1 Actinomycetota bacterium | reverse complement strand
GTACGGATTGTCTCTTCATCGTGCTCAACCACAATGAGGGTGTTGCCGAGATTGCGCAATCGAGTCAGAGTGTCGATCAATCGACGGTTATCGCGTTGATGGAGACCGATGCTTGGCTCATCGAGAACATAAAGGACTCCGACCAAACCTGAACCAATTTGAGTTGCAAGGCGAATGCGCTGTGCTTCGCCGCCAGAAAGTGTTGCAGCCGGTCGGTCAAGTGAGAGGTAATCCAAACCAACATCGAGCAGGAATCCAAGGCGGGCGTGAACTTCTTTCATAACGCGCTCAGCGATCTGAGCTTCACGGGCGGAGAGTTCGATTCCCTTGAGGAATTTTGCACAATCATCTATCGAGAGCAGGCAGATCTCTGCGATTGATTTTCCACCAATCGTCACTGCAAGAACTTCAGGCTTAAGTCGCGCACCCTTACAGACCGGACAAGGCGTCTCACGCATATATGCCTCGTACTTCTCGCGACTGAAGTCGGAGTCAGTCTCTGAGTGGCGACGATGTATAAATGGAATCACGCCTTCAAAACCAGTTGAGTAATTGCGAACGCGGCCATAGCGGTTCTTGTACTTCACATGGACTTCATAATCGAAGCCATTGATAACAGCCTCTTTCGCCTTCGCCGGAAGTTTCTTCCAGGGGGTGTCTAACTTAAACTTCAGTTCGCTCGCTAGCGCTTCCAAAAGTCGGAGGAAGTATTCAGAGGATTGGCCTCCCGCCCAGGGTGCGATGGCTCCTTCTTCAATCGAAATGGAATCATCAGGAATGATCAACTCTTCATCAACTTCCAGTTTTGTTCCTATACCTGAGCAATCCGGACACGCTCCAAATGGAGAGTTAAATGAGAATGATCGCGGTTCGAGCTCTTCGAAGGAGAGATTGCAATCATGGCAAGCAAGATGCTCGCTAAAGGTCCGTTCTTTTTCGGCGCCCTTAGCGTCAACAAAATCGAGAATTACCAATCCGCTAGCTAACTTAAGAGCTGTCTCAATCGAGTCAGTGAGGCGGGATTTGCTTTCTTCCTTAGCGGTAAGGCGATCTACAACAACTTCAATGGTGTGCTTCTCTTGCTTCTTTAGCTTTGGCGGCTCTGATAATTGAATTGTCTCGCCATCGACACGAGCACGCGAATATCCCTGGGTCACGAGATCGCTGAAGAGATCTACGAATTCGCCCTTACGTTCACGCACCACTGGTGCGAGAACTTGAAACTTTGTGGTTGCAGGCATCGTCAGAATTTGATCGACGATCTGCTGTGGCGATTGACGTGAGACCGCCTTGCCACAATTTGGACAGTGCGGACGACCTGCTCGTGCAAAGAGAAGTCGGAGATAGTCATAAACCTCGGTGATAGTTCCTACCGTTGAACGTGGATTGCGGTTGGTTGATTTTTGATCAATGGAGACCGCAGGCGAAAGACCCTCGATGAAATCAACATCGGGTTTATCCATCTGTCCCAAGAATTGGCGCGCATATGCCGATAGAGATTCGACGTAACGGCGCTGGCCTTCGGCAAAGATAGTGTCAAAGGCGAGCGAGGATTTACCTGACCCAGAGAGGCCGGTGAAGACGATCAGAGCATCGCGTGGGAGCTCGAGTGAAACGTCCTTGAGATTGTGTTCGCGCGCCCCGCGTACTACTAGCTTCTCAATACTCACCTTTAATGCCCTGCCTCATCCATAGATCGAAGTTCACGCTTGAGTTCCTTAATCTCATCTCGCAAACGTCCTGCGAGTTCGAAGGCGAGCTCATCGGCAGCGCTACGCATCTGCTCGGTGAGGGAGCCTATCAACGAGGCGAGCTCTTGGCGCGCCAGAGAGCCCTTTCCGCGTTCAACAAATGGAATAGAGCCTTTAGCGCCCTTGATGCCTGCAATCAGCTCATCGGTATCGTCGCTCTCGCGCGCGATTAAGTCTGTGATGTCTGCGATCTTCTTTCGAAGCGGCTGCGGATCTACGCCCTTTTCTAAGTTGTAGGCAACTTGCTTTGCTCGACGCCGATTAGTCTCGTCAATCGCTTTCTCCATCGATGCAGTGATGTTATCGGCGTACATATGAACCTCACCTGAAACATTTCGCGCAGCGCGGCCAATTGTCTGGATCAGAGATGTCGCAGAACGAAGGAAGCCTTCCTTATCTGCATCAAGAATCGCAACGAGAGATACCTCTGGCAGATCTAGACCTTCACGCAGGAGGTTGATACCAATCAATACATCGTAATCACCTGAACGAAGTTCGCGCAGGAGTTCAACTCGCCTGAGCGTATCTACCTCTGAGTGGAGGTAGCGGACTCTCACTCCACGTTCTTGTAGATAGTCGGTGAGATCCTCAGACATTTTCTTTGTCAAAGTTGTTACCAAGACTCGTTCATTGCGCTCTGCGCGGATATTAATCTCTTCCAAGAGATCATCAATCTGACCCTTGATTGGCTTAATGACTATCTTTGGATCAATCAATCCAGTTGGGCGAATAACCTGCTCGACCACATCGTTATTGACTTTCGCCAACTCGTATTTACCTGGGGTTGCAGAGAGATAGATGGTTTGACCTACGCGCTCTTGAAATTCGGGCCACTTTAAAGGGCGATTGTCGAGCGCACTGGGGAGACGGAATCCATGCTCCACGAGGGTTCGTTTACGTGAGGCATCACCCTCAAACATGGCACCAATCTGTGGAACAGTTACATGGCTCTCATCGATTACACAGAGAAAGTCCTCTGGGAAGTAATCAAGGAGGCAGTTCGGTGCAGATCC
>JBEGSV010000056.1:0-6893 GCA_041179685.1 Actinomycetota bacterium | reverse complement strand
ATGTCGCCTTTGGTGGTTTACGTGCGCTCTCGCAAGTAGAGCTCACCGTCGGTCACCACGAAGTCGTTGGCCTCATTGGCCCTAACGGCGCTGGCAAGACAACAATGTTTAACACCATCTGCGGAATCGTAAAACCAGATTCCGGCACATTCTCATTCGATGGCGAAGAATCTCAATGGCCATCGACAGACCAGTTAGCATCTATTGGAATCGCGCGTACCTTGCAGGGCGTTGGACTTTTTCCAGAGCTATCTGTCACCGAGAATGTCATGTTGGGCGCGCACAAGTTTGCACGTACCGGTCTGCTCTCTGCATCATTCGGAGTCAATAATCGTGATGAGCGCCAGCTTCGCGATCGCGCACATTTTGCACTCGAGCGCGTCTATGCCGCATCACTTGCTGATGTTCGCGCTGGCTCTCTCTCTTATCCCGATAGCAAGCGCGTTGCAATCGCACGTGCACTTGTTAGCCACCCAAAGTTACTTCTCCTGGATGAACCTGCAGGTGGACTTGGCGCACAAGATATCGAGTGGCTCAATCGATTGATTAGCGATCTCTCAGGCGAGATGTCGATTCTCATTGTCGAGCACCATATGGATGTTGTGATGTCAGTCTGCGATCGCATCTATGTACTTAACTTTGGTCAGGTCATCTCATCTGGAACTCCAGATCATGTCCGCAACGATCCAGCAGTGATCACTGCTTACTTGGGAGCTGATGCCAAGTGACTCTTCATGTAGAAAATCTCACCGTCCATCACGGTGCAATTCAGGCGCTGACCCAGGTCTCATTTGATGTAAAGGCTGGCGAACTCACTGCGGTTATAGGCTCAAATGGAGCGGGTAAATCAACTCTTCTCCGCACGCTCTCTGGCCTGAAATCTGCAACAACAGGTACTGCAACATGGAAGGGCCACAACCTCCTCCATGGCAAGGCCGAATCACATGTACGCCATGGCGTTGCACATGTATCTGAGGGCAAATCCGTTATTCCAGAGCTCTCTGTGGAAGAGAACTTAGATCTCGGAGCGCTATGGCGTCGAAATAAATCTGAGAGCGCCGCAACAAAGCGCGAAGTATTCGATCTCTTTCCGCGACTTGAAGAACGTCGCAAGCAGACAACAGAGACACTCTCAGGTGGTGAACGACAGATGCTCGCCATCGGTCGCGCACTGATGTCAAAGCCAGAACTTCTCTTGCTCGACGAACCATCACTTGGTTTAGCGCCACTTCTTGTTAAGCAAATCTTTGAAGCAATTGTGAATGTCACCAAGCAGTATGGGCTCTCAGTTGTTCTCGTCGAACAGAATGCTATGGGCGCTCTCAATATCGCCGACTCTGGCATTGTTCTCAACTTAGGTTCAATTGCAACAACCGGATCTGCGCAAGCTTTATCTTCCGACCCTGCAGTGCGCGCTGCTTACTTGGGATACTAGGGGAGGGCGCAATGTTTCAACTGATTAATACTCTTCTTATCGGCATCACCTCTGGTGCAATCTATGCCCTGATGGCGCTCTCAATTGTCTTGGTATGGCGTTCTACACGCGTCATCAACTTTGCTCAAGCAGGTCAAGCTTTGACATCAACGTTTATTGGTTTCCAAACGCTTAAATATGTTGATTCTTTCTGGATTGCACTTCTCGTTGCAATGATCGGTGGAGCCATTATCTCGGCTTTGATTGAAATCTCCTTGATGCGCGTTCTTTTAAAGCATTCATCAAGTGGCGCAATAGCAGGGGTCGCTCCCATCATTGCAACCCTTGGACTCCTCGAAGTAATTCAGGCGGTTATTACCTTGATTTGGGGCGGTGCAGATTCAATTATTACTCCGCCTCTTTCAAATACTGGATTTACAATCGGAACAAATACCTTGGTCTTCTCGCCAATGAAGTTGGCAATCATCGGTATCGTCGCTGCCCTCCTCATCCTGCTCTCTCTTATTGTTCAGAAGACTTCTATCGGACTTTCACTTCGCGCAGCTGCCTTCTCTCCAGAGCTAGCCCGCCTGGCAGGAGTTCGAGTCGATGCCGTTCGTACGATGGGCTGGGCGCTCTCAGGCGCAACTGGCGCTGTCGCAGGGTTACTCCTAGTTGCCAATGGCAATGGATCTTTCTCTACCGCTTCGATTGAGTTCTCACTCCTTCTCATCTCAGGATTTATCGCAGCTGTGATCGGTGGGCTCGAGAGCCTGCTCGGCGCAGTAATCGGCGGTCTCGCACTCGGCATCATCACCGCCTTTGTCTTGATGTACATCAGTGACTCGCTCTTCTTTATCGCTCCATTTGTGATTTTGCTGCTCGTTCTCTTTATTCGCCCGCAGGGCATCCTCGGCAAGAAGGGTGGACGTCGTGCGTAAATCTTCTAAGAAGCACTCAACTCAACTATCCAACAAAGTTCGTTTATTAATCTTTATCGTTCTCGGATTCTTGATCTATCTCTTAAGTAATAACGTTGATGAGCTTCGCGTCTATCAAGGTGCACAGGTAGCCTTCTATGTTGTTGGCATTGCATCCATCATTCTTCTCACCGGATACTCTGGCCAAGTTTCACTTGGACAAGGCGCACTATTAGGTGTGGGTGGTTATGCCGCTGCGCTCTCGCATCTCAATTGGAAACTTCCAATTCCACTGACATTTGCAGTTGCGATTCTTGCTGCAGCTGGCGCAGGTGCACTACTTGGAATAGCGGCAGCGCGTTTATCTGGTCCATACCTTGCCGGTGCAACACTTGCTTTAGCCGTTGGTCTTCCATCAATTGCAAACCAATTCACCGCACTCGGTGGCGAACAAGGCCTCTTCTTCGATGTCGGATTTCCGCCAGAATCACTGGGTGAAGAGTTCACCCAATATAAGTGGTTCTTCTGGATCGCATCCCTTGCTACTTTGATTGCAATTTTTTGGTTACAAAATGTTATGAGATCTCGCTATGGGCGCACCTGGAAGGCGATACGAGGCAGCGAAGTTGCAGCCGAGCTCGCTGGAGTCAACATTGCACGCGCAAAGGTGCTCGCATTCACCCTGAGCGCCGGTTTAGCGGGCCTTGCAGGGGCTTTATTGGCCATGACTATCGGCACTGTCTCACCTAGCGCCTTCCCACTAGCCCTCTCATTTTCTTTGCTGACGGGTGCGGTTCTCTCTGGCGTAACTACCCTCGGAGGCGTCATGATTGGGGCAGTGACTCTGGTCGCTCTACCCGAGATCGTCGGAACGATTGTCAATCGTGCCGGTGCATCAGAGGCGGTAGCGACCAACCTGCCTCACATAGTTATGGGAACGCTCTTGATTCTGACCGTGGTCTTTGTGCCAAATGGTCCAGTTGAACAGATGCGCTCACGACGAGTGAAGAAGGAGAAGAGTCTCTAAATCCCGTAAGGGCCCTTAATGGAAGGAAAGAGATGAAATCTTTTAATCGTCGTAAGCTGATTACAGCTAGTGCGATGCTCGCAGTTACTGCAATGACAGTTGCAGCAGTACCTGCAAATGCGTTCTCACCAAAGTCAGAAGTTGGTGTGACGTCTAAGGAAATTAAGTTAGGTGTAACGCTCCCAATGACTGGTGCAGCTTCACCTGGATATAACAAGGTTCCAGCCGCTATGAAGGCTTACTTTGATTATGTCAACGCTAATGGCGGAGTAAATGGTCGCAAGATCACTCTTGTTGTTAAGGATGATCAGTATGTGCCTACTCAGGCTGTAGCAAAGACAAATGAGCTTATTCTCAAGGATAAGGTTTTCGCTCTTGTTTCTCCATTAGGAACAGCAAATAACAAGGCAGTCGCAGCATCTGTTAACCCAGGCAAGCGCGGCGTACCTGTTCTCTTCGTAAACACAGGCTTCAGCGGATTCGCTGATTCAAAGAAGTACCCAACTACTTACGCTCTCTTGCCTTCATACGTCATGGAAGCAAAGATCATGGCTGAGTACATCAAGGATAACTTCGCCGGTAAGTCAATCGGTCTTGTTTACCAGGATGACGACTTCGGTTCTGATGCACTTGCAGGCTTCAAGTCAGCTGGCATCAAGTTCGCAACAACAGTTGGATATGCATCTGGTTCACAGAGCGCATCGACTGCAGCTGGTTGGGTGACAAAGCTCAAGGCAGCTAACTGCGACGTTGTAATCCTCTTCGGTGTTTCAAGTGCAACAGCAGCTGGCCTCGGTACAGCAGCAGCGCTTAAGTACGCACCACAGTGGATCCTCGGATCTGTTGGTGGAGATGCAACAACAATTAAGGCATCAGGAGTCCCAGCAGGCGTTCTCTACAACGCAGTCGGTGCTTCATTCTTGCCAGCAACAACTGATACTTCAGATGAGTACGTAGCTCTCTTCCAGAGCATCTACTCAAAGGCAGTGCCAGGTTCAGCATTCGATAACAACGTTCTCGTTGGCATGAACTCAGCATTCGTAACAGTTCAGGCGATTCAAGCAGCAGGTAAGAATCCAACACGTAAGTCATTGCTCGCAGCAATTGATTCAAAGGGTTCAACATTTGCATCAGCTGCCTTGATTCCATTGAACTACTCAAAGACAAGCCACGTTGGCTACAACGGTTACTGGTTTGGAAAGTACTCACCAACTGGAGATCTCAAGCCAGATGGTGGTAAGTACACCGTTTACACAACCGATTCAGGCTCAGGTGCTGTTGTGAAGTCCACATACAAGCGCCCAGCTATGCCAGCGAAAGGACTACCTAACTAATGAGAATCTCTCATAAGTCACGCCTTACAACTCTCGTAGGTGCTGCAGCTCTTATCGCTGCATCACTCTCATTCGTTCCAGCTCACGCTGCAGCGGTCGGCCCTCTCTGTGATGGAAAGGTTCCTGTTCAGACATGTCAGGGCACAACATCAGATGGAGCTCCTTATGTAATGATGGTTCCAGCTAACTTCAATGGCATGGTTGCCCTCTATTCACATGGATACCGTTACAACATCGATATCCCTGCGGGTATCCCTGTTGTTGGTGGATACAAAATCACTAACACACCAGAGCCAGTCCCAGGTGGAAACCCAACAGTTGCTAACTACTTCCTTGGCAACGGTATGGCAATCATGGGTTCAGGTTTCTCTCGTCAGGGATGGAACGTTGATGCAGCAGTTGCGACTAACGTCGAGCTCATCGATACCTTCAAGAAGAAGTTCACAACAACTACCAAGGTAGTTGCATGGGGATCATCACTTGGTGGAATCATCACTCAGACTCTTGCTGAGAAGAATCCAACTCTCGTGAGCGCAGTAGCTCCACTCTGCATGGCAGATAACATTGATGCACAGCTCACAATGGCTGGCGACTTCCTTTGGGGCTTGAAGACATTCTTCGATCCAACAATCAAGGGCGGAAACTACTCTGCAGGTGCGCTTGGAAATGCTGAAGCTCTTGGCGATATCGTCAAGGTGCTTACAGTTATGGGCAAGCTCCAGGCATCAGTTGCAACAGGTGCATGGCCAGATACATCTTCACCAGCAGGTAAGCAGCTCGCTGCAGCAGGAATTCCTTCCCGCAGCGCACTTCTTCTCGCAGGTTTGATGGCTGGTATTCCAACACAGTCTGCACACTTCGACTCAATCTCAGGACCAGAAGGTGCGCTCAAGCTCTCATTCCCATTGGCTGTTAGCCCAGCGCTCGCAGTTCTTGAGAATGGTGCGAACGCTGCAATCCTTGCAATTCTTGCAACTCAGGATGTTGAGCTACAGGCAGGCGGTTCAGTATTTGATAACACTGCAACTGACTACTCAGCTCGAGTCTCAGATTCACGCGATGTCTTCAATGCAGGACTTTCAGGTAACACTGCCCTAGAGGCAATGCTCGGAGTTCTCAAGATTTCACCACGCGCAAAGGCGACAGCTAATTTCAGCAAGCTTGCCGCAACAACTGGAAAGATCAACGTACCAACTGTCTACATGACTGGTGTTGCAGATCCAATTACTCCAGCTGGTGCAACTCAGCGCATCCTCGACAAGTACTCAGTACAGTTCGAGGCTGAGAAGGAAGCAGCTAAGAAGGCTTCATACAATGGCGGTTCATATGTACCTGCAAAGAGCAAGGTCCTCACACTTTGGTCAGTAACCCCAAAGTCATGGACTAAGTTCGATGCAGCTGGATCACCAATCACAACAGCAGCAGCAGCTCCAGGAACCAACCACTGTAACTTCACAACAGCGAATTACCTCACTGCTGCAAAGTTCATGGTTGATGGAGCAAATACAGGTTCAATCACCTGGAATGCAGCAGCGATGTCAGCAGTACGTAAGTCAAAGGGTCTCCTCGTAGATCCAGACTTCCGCGCACCGCTCCTTAAGTTCTACGGCGAATAAGCCTTAGTCCTTTACGCGAAGGCCCCGCACCTTACGGTGCGGGGCCTTCTGCATTCATCTAATACCCTTACCTCTATGACGGTGCACGAGGTAGCCACCCCCGAGGCGATGAACGCCCTTGGTCGCAAGATCGGTGGGCTCTGCCAGGCTGGAGATCTCATCCTCCTCAACGGCCCGCTCGGTGCCGGCAAGACAGTCTTTGTTCAAGGCATCGGTGCCGCCCTTGGTATTCAAGATGTCACCTCACCTACCTTTGTTATCTCTCGCATCCATAAAGCACCCCTGCCTTTAATCCATGTAGATGTCTATCGATTGCTTGAGGCAGGTAGGGCATCTATGTATCTCGATGATTTAGATCTTGATTCACCTCGTGAAGGTGCGGTGACAGTGATCGAGTGGGGCGGTGAAGAATCCGCTCGCCTATCTGATGACCGCCTTGAGATCACTATCGATCGCAGCGATGATGTGCGCAAAGTCAGCATCGTTGCAATTGGGGATCGCTGGAGCGGTATTGAGCTATGACAATCTCTCTTGCAATTGATACATCAACTTCACGCACTGTCGTTGGACTAGCAGATGGCA
>JBEGSV010000055.1:0-16546 GCA_041179685.1 Actinomycetota bacterium | reverse complement strand
GATCCCTGGAGTTGGATTCTCCAAGGTGGTGAAGACCATGTACTGCTTGCCACTGGCCACGACCTGCCAGGTTTGAGAGTAGGTATCGTCGCTGCGGGCTCTGGAATAACTGCAACCTTTGCTGGCGGAGAAATAAAAATGGCCCCAGTTGCCTGGAGCCATTTCGATAAAGGTAATTAATTAGGCGCGAGCAACCTTGCCAGCCTTGAGGCATGAGGTGCAGACGTTCTGACGCTTTGAGGCGCCCTTAACGAGAGTCTTTACGCGCTGGATATTTGGATTCCAACGACGACGAGTCTTCACCTGTGAGTGTGAAACGTTGTTACCAAAGCTTGGACCCTTGCCACAGATGTCGCATGTTGATGCCATTGCGGTACTCCTTGAATATATAAAGCCGAGCGCCATTCGCGTCCAGCAGGCGGAAAGGGTATCAAGTCAGGGGCGGATTGAGCCAATCCGCAAGGCAGGAGTGCTAGCCCTCATCATTTTACGCGTGAATTTTCCGGTGTGAGGCGGGCTACATCGAAATCTCGCCTTTTCGCCAGAAGGCAGGCGGAAGATAAAGACATGTAAGCGATCTCTACATCTGTAGAGATAGAAAATGAAAAGGGAGAGTTTCATGAACGCTCTAGATCTCGCAAGATGGCAATTCGCTATCACCACTGTCTACCACTTCCTCTTTGTGCCAATCACAATCGGCCTTGGATTCCTAGTAGCTGGACTTCAGACAGCCTGGTACCGAAATAACAATCTCAAGTACTTAAGAGCAACTAAGTTCTTCGGCAAGTTGTTTCTCATCAATTTTGCTATCGGAGTAGTCACTGGAATCGTGCAGGAATTTCAATTCGGAATGAACTGGTCAACTTATTCACGATTTGTTGGCGACATTTTTGGTGCGCCACTTGCGATGGAAGGCCTACTAGCATTCTTCCTCGAGTCCACATTCTTGGGTCTCTGGATCTTTGGTTGGGATCGCCTTCCAAAGAAGCTACACCTTGCGACTATCTGGTTGGCCGCAACCGGCACTCTTCTCTCTGCCTACTTCATCTTGGCTGCTAACTCTTGGATGCAGCACCCAGTTGCCTACACAATCAACCTCGAGAAGAACCGCGCTGAGCTAACAAATATCTTTGAGGTCCTATTCCAGAAGACTGCGGTCGTGACCTTCCTCCACACAATTCCATCAGCATTCTTCGCTGCTGGTGCATTTATGGCCGGTATCTCTGCCTATCTACTCTTGAAGAAGAAGGATGTGGAGATGGCAAGACCAACGCTCAAAGTTGGACTTGTAACAGTAATTATCTCCTTCGTCCTTGTTGGAATTACTGGCGATGTCATTGGAAAGGTCATGACAGAACAGCAACCCATGAAGATGGCAGCAGCTGAGGCGCTCTACGAAACAACCGAGTCAGCACCATTCTCACTCTTGACCGTTGGAACCCTCGATGGATCTCGTCCAGTCTTCCAAGTTGATATCCCCTCTGTGCTCTCTTTCCTAGCCACAGGTGACTTCAATGCAACTGTTGAAGGCGTCAATGACCTAGAAGCCAAGTACGACTTGCAATACGGTCCTGGCGACTACACACCAAATATTCCACTGGCATATTGGTCATTCCGATTGATGATTGGTTTTGGTGCAATCGCATTCTTCCTTGCAATCTTCACATTATGGAGAATCCGCAAAGGTGGAGAGCTTCCAACTGGGAAGTGGTTTATTCGCTCAATGATCGCTATGCCGCTAATTCCATTGGCTGCAATCTCTTTCGGATGGATATTTACTGAGACCGCTCGTCAACCATGGGCGGTATTTGGATTGATCCGAACAGCAGATGGCGTCAGTGCTGTCGTCTCTGCCGGAAGCGTTCTCTTCACCATGATCGTCTTCACGCTGCTCTACGGCTTCCTTGCTGTAATTGAGGTGGGATTGACTCTCAAGGTAATTAAGAATGGTCCTGCACCAGAAGTTGATTATGAGAATCCACAACTCGGTGGAAGCTCAGATAAACCACTCGTGATGAGCTACTAAGGAGGGATACGAAAATGTCACTAGAAACTCTACAAACAATCTGGTTCCTACTTATCGCTGTTCTTTGGGTGGGATACTTCATTCTCGAAGGCTTTGATTTTGGCGTCGGAGTCTTACTTCCTTTTGTCTCTAAGAACGAGGCTGACCGACGAGCAGTTCTGACGACGCTGGGACCTGTCTGGGATGGAAATGAAGTCTGGGTTCTCGTCGCAGGTGGTGCAACTTTTGCAGCATTTCCAGAGTGGTACGCAACGCTCTTTAGCGGTTTCTACCTTCCGCTATTCCTCATCTTGACCTCACTTATTGTGCGAGGCGTGGCTTTCGAGTATCGAAGCAAGTATGGAAAGGCGCAGTGGCGCCAGCGCTGGGATGTGGCAATTGTGATCGCAAGCTTCCTCCCTGCTCTGCTCTGGGGAGTTGCATTTGCAAACATTGTTCGCGGTGTGCCAATTGAGAAGTCAGCCGATGGTTATCTTGAGTACGTCGGCGGCTTCTTCAATCTGCTCAATCCATATGCCCTCCTTGGCGGCGTGGTCACTCTCACCGTCTTCCTTACCCATGGTGCAATCTTCTTGGCGCTCAAGACTGATGGCGGAATCCGCGAACGCGCACGTGCTCTTGCGCTCAAGATCGGACTTGTTGCAGCAGTCGCAGCAGTTGCGTTCTTAGCATGGACAAATGCAATGCTCGCCGAGTTCAATGGCCTCGTCTTTGGGCTTTCACTGCTTGTTGCCTCACTTTGGCTTGCCGGTCTCCTCGCTACTGTGAAGATTCGTGAAGGCTGGGCATTTATCTTCTCTGCGGGAACAATCGCCACATTTGTTGCAACGCTCTTCTATGCCCTCTATCCACGTGTTATGCCTAGCTCACTGGGATCTGAATTCGATCTCACCATCAGCAATGCATCGGCAACTGAGAATACTTTGACGGTGATGTCTTGGGTGGCAGTTGTGATGACTCCACTTGTCCTGATCTATCAAAGTTGGACCTATTGGGTCTTCCGCAAACGAGTCAGCGCCTCACAAATCTCGAACCCAGAGATGGGAATGTTGGACACCGTCCATCATCCCTAATTGATGCCTCGACGCATATATTGAACCTGTGAAATCCAAAGACTTACGGCTACTGCTCTCTATGGGCAGTAGTCGTAAGCTCTTCTTCGGTGCCATTCTCGGTGCGATACTTAACACTGCAATTGTTATCGCAAATGCATTTCTAATCGCGGCAGTTATCGTTGGCCTCATCTACTCTCATCCCTCGATAGCTTCGCACATCACCTCATTAGCTATGCTCTGGCTCTTTCGAGCAGTTTTCGTCTCTCAATTCGAGCGTTGGAGTTCAGCTGAGGCGAGCAAGTTGAAGGCCGAACTGCGTTCGCAGGTTCTCACCTCATCAGCATCTCTCACCTCAATTCCCTCGTCCCAACTGACTACTTTGCTGATCAAAGGCGCGAATTCACTAGATACATATCTAGCCAGATTTCTTCCGCAGATGTTTGGCGCCTCAATTACTCCATTCGCTGTGATTGCGACCATGTCTCTCCTTGATCCAATATCAGCGCTCATAGCCTTCTTTACTCTTCCGATAATCCCCGTCTTCGGCGCTCTCATTGGCAAGTACACCAGCGATGCAGTCACCGCTAAGTGGAAATCCCTCGGGATACTTTCTCAATACTTCGAAGATTCGCTTCGGGGTATCTACACATTGGCCATTTTTGGTCGCCATAAGAGTCAAGGACACCGGATTAAGGAGATGGGGGATAGATACACCAGTGAGACGATGAAAGTCTTACGTATCTCTTTTCTTTCGGCGCTCGTTCTTGAATTAGCGGCGACTATCTCTGTTGCACTTATTGCGGTATCAATCGGAATCAGATTAGTAAATAGCTCTATGGAGTTCTTTCCTGCACTTGCGGTATTAGTTCTTGCGCCAGAGGTTTATTTTCCACTTCGAAACGCAGCCTCACTCTTTCATGCCTCTGCAGATGGTGGTGCAGCCCTCGGCCAGTTAAATGAAGTCACTTCTCGTAAAGTAGTTCACGCACAGGGCTCACGCGAAATCAACGCGATTCATTCTCTAGAGTGGCACAACTGGCAATCCCCCTTTGGTCTTGGCGCAATAAAATCTGAATCGGTCAAACCAGGGGAAGTTGTCGTCATTAGGGGAGGATCTGGTTTAGGCAAGACAACCTTTCTCAACTCCCTCCTTGGATTGAATCAGAGTTCGACAGCTTCAATCAATCAGATACCGACTTCTGAAATCGAGCGACAATCACTCTTTCGACAAGTTGGTTGGATTCCACAAAATCCAGCTCTGATCTCTGGTTCGATACGTGAGATGTTCCAATTGGTAAGGCCAGATTTTGCGCCTCTTGATGTAGAAAGATTGTTGGCTCGGGTAGGTCTAGATATTGCAGAACTTCCAGATGGCCTCGAAACGGTAATTGGCGGGCTAGGTGAGAAGAGTGCACACCTCTCAGGTGGGCAGAAGCGCCGCATCGCCGTCGCGCGTGCATTGGCAATTAGTCCGGCACTGATTATTGCTGACGAGCCAACGGCAGATCTCGATCCTCATTCGGCCGCGGAAATTTTGGGGATTCTTAGTGCATGCGCCCAATCCGGGGCCATCGTCATCGCCGTGCTCCATGCTCCGGATCAAGCGATTGCAGGCGCTCGAGAGATCGCGATGGTCGAACGATGAAATTATCTACTCGCGCCTCCTTTCTCCTAGCAATAGCACTTGGCTCCTTTGCACTCATTGGAGGGACCGGTCTCACCGTCTCTAGCGCATGGTTGATCACTATGGCTTCTCAGCACCCACCGATTCTCATTCTCGGAGTTTCGATTGTGATGGTTCGCTTCTTTGGAATTTTTCGATCTGTTGCACGTTATGGCGAACGTGTCGTTAGCCATGAAGCGATCTTTAGGAAACTCACCGGAATTCGAGTCTCATTATTTTCCGCATTTGCCGATCGAATCAAAGCTGGGACCATTTCAATTGCCAAAGAGAGCAAAGCTGTTGTTGACGATGTTGAGCGGGCGCAAGAATTGCATCTCCGAGTCACGCTCCCTGGGATATCCGCGGCAGTATCAGGATCTGTCACTGTTCTCTTAGCTCTCTGGATCAGCCCGTTTCAAATAATTCCTGTGATCGCAGTATCAATTATCTTCGCCTTTGCCATTCCGACTGCCGTGAGCAAGATTTTAGATCCGATAGCCACCGCTATCGAGGAGCGCGAGAATGCATTTGCCACTGAAATCTCTGCCTCTTCACATGCGATGGTGGAGGCCGACATTTATGGATACGGTGATGCTTACCGAGAGACTTTGAAATCCGCGACATCTGAGTTACAAAATTTAGAGCGAAAGTTCTTCGCTTTATCTTCCGCGCTAGCCCTACTTGTGATTGCAACACTTGGTGGGGCGCTTGTGAGTGTCAGCGTCGCCCTCTTCCATCGTGAAAATTTATTGCCTATTCAAATTTCAATGGCGCTCTTCTTGATTCTTGTTGGATTTGAGGGATATACGACGTGGTTCCCTAATCTCTTTCTTGCCGGAAAGAATCGACGAGCAAGCCAATCTATCAATGTTCAATCGCAACGCGCTTTGATGGTGGAATCTGCTAAAAAGCAACCGCTTGATATGAATCTAAGCGCGAAGAATTGTGAGGCTCATTGGGATGAGAGCTTCTTGCGTCCAATTTCATTTGAGTTAAAGCCTGGAGAAGTTTTGGTGATTACTGGCCCGAGTGGCGTAGGTAAATCGACTTTGGCAAGCGCCCTCCTTGGCTTCTGCCAATACTCAGGTTCGTTAACTATCGGAGGATGTGAGATTAGAGAGATTGCCGAGCTTAATCGCTATATCTCGGCCTCGCTTCAGAATGGCCATGTTTTCAATACCTCTCTCCGCGAGAATCTCAAGATTGCAAATGATGGTGCAGATGATGTTCAACTCACACGCATACTCTCAGCTTTGGAGCTCGAATACATTCCACTCGATGAAGTCTTGGGTGATTTCGGCAGAGTCCTTTCTGGGGGAGAAGCTAAGCGATTGGCGGTTGCCCGTGCGCTGCTCGCTGATGTTCCAATTGTCATTCTCGATGAGCCGCTAGAGCACCTCGATCAAGAATTAGCGCTTCGTATTCAGAGCGCAATAGGTGATCTGGTAGCCCACAAGTCTTTGATTGTTATTACTCACTCACCGTGGTTTCAATACTCACGAAAGCTGATACTCGCGAGAGAATAAAGCCATGGCCACCTTCGACTCCAAACTCAGCGGAGTCCTCGGCGATAAGACGGCGAAAGCCTTTAAAGAGATATTCGGTTACACCACAGTTGGCGATCTTCTCAACCACTTCCCACGCAGATATCTAGTTCGCGGTGAACTCTCCAATATCTCTGAACTCAAAGAGGGCGATGAGGCAACAATCCTGGCACAGGTGCATAGCGTTCAATCCCGCCGATTCCAAGCGCGTAAGGGAACAATGCTCGAAGTCATCGTCACCGACGGAAGCGCCAAGTTATCCCTGACTTTCTTCAATCAAGCCTGGCGCGAGAAAGAATTGAAAGTAGGAAGTAAAGGCCTCTTTGCCGGCAAGGTCGGCCGGTTCAATCAGAAGATGCAGTTATCTCACCCTGATTACGAGATGATTCCCGATGGCAATGATGTTGATAGCGCTGTCGCAGGTTTTGCTGGTCAATTTATTCCGCTCTACCCATCAAGTGCGAAGTTGCCCTCGTGGAAGATAGCCCAATCAATTGATCTCGCACTGGCTGCGCTTGATGATGTTGAAGATCCAATTCCAACTGCGCTACTTGAGAAGAATAAATATCCCACTATTCGCCAGGCGCTAGAACAGATTCACCATCCCAACGATCTCGATGCAACCGAACTTGCACGTGAGAGATTAACTTTTGATGAAGCGCTTCTTCTCCAGCTCTTACTCTTGAAGCGCAAGGATGATCTTCGCGCACTTGATGCAGTGGCTCGACCACATAAAGTTGGTGGGCTTCTCGATGCATTTGATGCCCGTCTTCCCTTTGAACTCACCGCAGGTCAGAAGTTCGTGGCGAGTGAGATCGGTGATGATCTCGCAGCCAGCCATCCCATGCATCGACTTCTTCAAGGTGAAGTGGGTTCCGGAAAGACTGTGATCGCGCTTCGGGCAGCTTTGACAGTGATTGACTCTGGGGGACAGGTTGCACTCCTTGCGCCGACAGAAGTATTGGCAGCGCAGCACCAGCGAACGTTTAATAAATTACTTGGAGACCTCGCGCAAGGCGGAATGTTAGGTAGTTCTGATAATTCAACAAGCGTCGTACTTCTTACCGGTTCACAGAATGCGGCCACTCGTCGTGAGGCCTTAGCGCAGATAAAGAGTGGCGCTGCTGGATTAGTTGTGGGCACTCACGCCCTACTAGGAGATACTGTTGAATTTCAAGATCTTGCACTCGTCATCGTGGATGAACAACATCGATTTGGTGTAGAACAGCGAGATGCCCTTAAATCAAAGGCGAGCATTACTCCGCACCTGCTTGTCATGACGGCAACTCCAATTCCAAGAACAGTTGCGATGACGGTCTTTGGGGATCTTGATGTATCTACACTTCGTGAATTGCCGTTAGGGCGACAAGTAATTACAACTCACCTCGTACCAGTTGAAGAGAAACCACACTTTCTCGAGCGAACTTGGCAGCGAGTGCGTGAAGAAGTCGAGCAAGGTCATCAGGTTTATATTGTTGCTCCACGCATCAGTACAGATATCTCAGAGGATGCAGATTTTGAGTTTTTAGAAGGTACCGATTCAACGCTAGCTGCCGTTGAAGAGCTTGGCCCTGAGTTGCAATCTGGTCCGCTCAACGGTCTGAGAATTGCTCCTCTCCACGGTCGTCAGAGCGCAGAGGTAAAAGAAGAAACGATGAAAGCCTTTGCTGCAGGCGAAATTGATGTCCTAATCTCCACCACCGTTATTGAGGTAGGTGTCGATGTTCCCAACGCAACCTTGATGGTGATTATGGATGCAGATCGTTTCGGAGTATCGCAGTTACACCAACTTCGCGGGCGTGTAGGTCGAGGAACGTCACCTGGTCTCTGTCTCTTATTGACGAAATCTCTTGCTGAGACTCCGGCGCGAGCGCGTTTAGATGCAGTTGCCTCAACCAATGATGGTTTCGAACTTTCCCGTATCGATCTTGAGCAACGTCGCGAGGGAGATGTTCTCGGAACAAATCAATCAGGAACCCGTTCCCACCTTCGACTGCTCCGAGTCCTTCGTGATGAAGCGCTCATTGAAGTTGCTCGCGCAGAGGCGGCGACCCTCATTGAGAACGGATTAAGCCAGTACTCGCTCTTGGAGGCAGCTCTTCGTAAATTAGAGTTAGATACAGCTACTGAATTTATCGATAAGAGTTAAGTTGAAGGGTGAGTAAATAATGCGCATCATCGCCGGCGTCGCAAAGGGACGTCCAATCTCTGCTGTTGCCAGCGCAACCCGCCCCACATCTGATCGCGCTCGAGAAGCGCTCTTCTCTACCCTCGCCTCTGAATTTGGCGATTTCGATGGCCTTAGAGTTCTTGATCTCTATGCCGGCACTGGTGCCATCGCACTTGAAGCGCTCTCGCGCGGAGCTGCGATGGTTCATGCAGTCGAGAAAGATGAAGCTGCTGCGAAGGCAATTTCGACCAACTACGACAGCATTAAGAGCGCGCACTTTGCTGGAACGTTCCATCTCTATTCAATGGGCGCTCATCGCTTCTTAAGCGATAAAGCTCAGTATCAGTATCACTTTATCTATATCGATCCGCCTTACGATGTTGATGACATTGATATCGTCGAAACGTTAGTTCAGCTACGTGAGAATGGTTTTCTTCATCCGGATACTCTGATCGCAATTGAGCGAAATAGTCGAACTCGTGAAATCTCATGGCCCTATGGATATGAAGAGATAAGAGTCAAAGATTACGGCCAAGCGAGAATTTTCTACGGAATTCCGCTCAACGATACGCCTGAGAATGGATAACTTGCCCTCATCTTGCTAGCGTTGCCCATATGAAGCGCGCCGTTTGCCCTGGATCATTTGATCCCATCACATTTGGACACCTCGACATCATCGAACGTGCCAGCAAGCAATTTGATGAGGTCATCGTCGCCGTCTTCGCTAATCGCAAGAAGGAAGGGCTCTTCTCGGTAGAAGAACGCCTCGATCTGATTACTGCAAATGTCGCACATTTTGGCAATGTAAAGGTCGACTCAGGATCAGGGCTGCTCGTCGACTATTGCAAGGATAAGAGCGTCGATGTCATTGTTAAGGGCCTTCGCGCGGTCACCGACTTTGATTACGAACTACAGATGGCGCAGGTACATACTCAAGCCTCTGGAGTTGAGACGATGTTTATGGCAACTTCACCGACCCACTCATTTTTATCTTCATCTATCGTCAAGGAGCTCGCCTATTACGGGGGAGATGTCGCGACGATGGTTCCGGCCAATGTCAATGTAGCGCTCAAGGCTCGAGCAGCTGCCCGAGCAAGCAAGTAATAAGAGGACGGTAGATATGACTATGGATTCAATTGAGAAGCTCAACTCCGCCATCACCATGGTGGAAGAGGCGCGAAGCGTTCCGCTCTCTGCTTCATGCGTAGTCCATCGCGGCGAGATCCTTGAGATCCTTGAAGGTGCTCGTGAAGTTCTTCCATCAGATCTCAGCGCCGCTGAAGAAATCATCGCCAATCGCGATCGCATCATCGAAGAAGGTCGCGCTAGCGCCGAATCAATGATCGCGACAGCTCGCGAGGATGTTGCTCGCATGGTCGAGCAGACTGCAATTGTTCAATCAGCTCGCGATGAGGCTCAACGGATCCTTGATGATGCGCGCGATATCGCAGCGCAAGAGCGCGAAGAGGTCGAGGCATATATCGATGGCCGCTTGGCAACTCTTGAGGTTATTCTCAATAAGACTATGGAGGCCGTTGCTCGCGGTCGCGAAAGACTCGAGGGCGCAAACGATAAAGATGTTCTCTCTCAGCTAGCTGAAGATAATTAGTAGTAATGGCATCTAAGAAACCCGCAAACGAGGGAGCCTTTCTTCTCAATACCCACGAACTTCCGCGTCGTGCCGGCGAGATGAAGGAGTACGAACTCGATATCGATGCGCCATTTCGCGTGGGGGTTCCACTCATCGCCGTACCTGAAGGCGACCTGATCGAGCTTGATGTTCGCTGCGAATCTGTGACTGAAGGAATCCTGGTCACGGCAGATATTTACGCCGTTGCGATCGGCGAGTGCATTCGCTGCTTAGATCCCGTTGAGCAGGTAGTTGACCGCAAGATTCAGGAGCTCTACCGCTACGAACCTACCGATGAGCGTGGAAAGAAATCCCGCAAGAAGGATGAAGAGGAAGATGACCTCGATCAGGATGAGGTGCTCTTCGTTGAGGGAGAGCAGGTCAACCTTGAGGTTCCCGTCCTCGATGCAATTATCTTGAGCTTGCCAGTCAACCCACTCTGTGATGAAGAGTGCCTCGGCCTCTGCCCTGATTGTGGCGAGAAGTGGGAATCCCTTCCTGAGGACCATGGCCATGATGTGGTCGATGCCCGCTGGTCTGGCCTACTCGAGCTCCAGCAGGATTTAGGGCCCGATTTGGGTTCTTCCCGCCAATAGGCGATACTTGCCCCATATCCGCTTGGCCGAACCGGCATAAGCAGTCGAGTTAAAGGACGGTTACCGTGCCAGTACCAAAGCGAAAGATGTCTCGTTCAAAGACACGTTCACGCCGCGCAATGTGGAAGACCACAGCAGCATCACTCTCAAATTGCCCACAGTGCCAGCAGCCAAAGCTCAACCATGTTGCTTGCCCAACATGTGGCACATACAACCGCCGTCAGGTTCTTGACGTCTAATTTGTATTCAGATCTGCTTAAGCAATTAGCTCTCGATATCGATAGCCAATTACTTGAGTTAGCTTTTACCCATCGCTCATTCGCATATGAGGCAGGACTTACTGCTACGAATGAGCGTTTGGAATTTCTAGGGGACTCCGTTCTCGGCATGATTGTCACCGAAGAGCTCTACCGGAAATATCCTGATCTCGACGAAAGTCGCTTATCACCCTTGCGCTCTGGCATCGTCAATATGCGCGCCTTGGCAGATATTGCGCGCTCGCTTGAATTAGGAAAGTACATCCGCCTCGGAAAAGGCGAAGAGGTCACCAATGGCCGCGATAAGAATTCACTTCTCGCCGATGCTTTTGAAGCGCTGATCGGCGCGATGTATATCTCTACCGGTTTTGAAAAGACTTCTGCCTGTCTCTTGCGATTGGTAGCACCGACTCTCAATAGCGCAATGGCGATGGGTGCAGGTCTTGATGGAAAGACGGCGTTACAAGAACTCGTCGCATCTCTCGGCAAAGCAACCCTGGAATACCAGGTAACAATGAGCGGACCGGATCACGATAAGAATTTTGAAGCTACCGCGCTAGTTGGCGGGGAAGCGGTTGCAACAGGAACTGGAAAGAGCAAGCGTGAGGCTGAACAAGCAGCAGCGCGCTCTGCATTTGAAATTCTTAAGCCGCAATCGCAAGAAGCTTAAACCCTCAAGTTGAAGTTGAGCTGAGTCGCATTTATATGTAAACCCACCTGCACGGTAGGTTATCGCCGTGTATTTGAAGAGCCTTACCCTCAAAGGATTTAAATCCTTTGCATCTGCGACCACCCTTCGTCTCGAGCCAGGTATCACCTGCGTCGTTGGTCCTAACGGTTCTGGAAAATCAAATGTTGTAGATGCTCTCACCTGGGTAATGGGCGAGCAGGGTGCAAAGTCACTCCGCGGCGGAAAGATGGAAGATGTCATCTTCGCCGGTACTTCAGGTCGCGCTCCACTTGGTCGCGCAGAGGTTGCGGTCACCATCGACAATACTGATGGCGCACTCAATATCGATTACACCGAAGTAACGATCTCTCGTATTTTATTCCGCAATGGACAGAGCGAATATCAGATCAACGGCGAGGCTTCACGTCTTCTCGATATCCAAGAGCTTCTCTCTGATTCAGGTATCGGTCGCGAAATGCACGTCATTGTTGGTCAGGGTCAACTCGATGCAATCTTGATGGCAACTCCCGAAGAGCGTCGCGCATATATCGAAGAGGCAGCGGGTGTACTGAAACACCGTAAGCGTAAAGAGAAGGCCCTTCGCAAACTCGATTCAATGCAGGCAAATCTTGCTCGCGTCAACGATCTCACCGTCGAGCTTCGCCGCCAATTGCGTCCATTGGGTAAGCAGGCAGAGGTTGCAAAGAAGGCGGCAACAATCCAGGCAGATGTTCGCGATGCGCGGTTACGAATCTTGGCTGATGATTACATTTCATTCTCTAAGACACTTGATGCCGAAGTTGCAGATGAGAATGCACTTCGCGAACGCCGTGCTGGGGTAGATGCCGAACTCGATAAAGCGCGCAGGCGCGAGGAAGAGCTCGATGCACAAGCCGCGCTTGAGACACCGATGCTCATTGCAGCACAGGAGAACTTCTACGCGCTGAGCGGCCTCCGTGAAAAATTCCGCAGTACTCAATCTCTCGCCCAAGAGCGCACTCGCTTCTTAGCAGAAGAGGCAGAGGAGGCGCGATCGGCTGGCCGAGATCCTGAAGCGCTAGAGGCAGAGGCTGCTGCATTACTCGAAGAAGAATCACGTCTTCGTCAAGAGACGGTTGAGGCAGAGGCTGCACTTGTTCAAGCAACAACAAAACTTGCAGAGCTTGAGGCAGCGCTTAAGGCGGAAGAAGACACAATCGATGCCGCACTTCGTGCAATCGCAGATCAGCGCGAAGGAACTGCTCGTCAAGAAGGTCACATCAAATCTCTTGCTGCACGTCTTGAAGCAAACGCTGAAGAAATCAATCGACTTACCTCAGCTCGCAGCGAAGCTCAGTCGCGCGTAGATCAGGCGAAGACTGCCTATAGCCAATTCGAGATGGAGATTGCAGGCGCGGATGCAGGAGAACTCGGCCTCGACTCACAATTTGAAGTAGCTAAGAGCGCACTTGATGCAGCGAAGAAGAAGCAGGCAGATCTCGTCGAGGCAGAGCGCGCGGCAGATCGCGAACGAAATTCTGTAGAGTCAAAACTAGAAGCGATGCGGATTACATCTCAATCCCGTGATGGCGCCGCAGCCCTGGTACGTGATTCACGTGGAGTAAATCTCCTCGGCAGCATCGCCTCACTCATTCAGATCGATTCCGGCTGGGAGGCGGCAACTGCTGCAGCGCTCGGCACCCTCGCGGATGCCGTCGTCGTCCGCGATATCGGCGCAGCAGTTACAGCGCTCACAACTCTTCGCAGTGAGAATCTTGGTCAGGCAGATGTTCTCGTCTACCAGCCAGGTGCACAGTCAACTTCTAATATTCCAAGCGGACTCACTCCGCTGCTATCGCATGTCCGTTCATCGCAAATATCAGAGCTCCTCTCACAGTTACTAGGGAGCACCGTTGTTGTAGATAACGCCCGTGATGCCGAGAACATTCTGCGCGATAACAAATCGCTTACCGTTGTTACCCGAGATGGCGATGTAATCACTGCACAACGTGCCCGTGGTGGATCAGCATCTTCACATTCATTGGTCGAGATCCAGGCGCTTATCAATGGTCTCGAGGCTCAATTAGAAGAGTTGACCAGAACATGTGATCGACTTAAATTTGAAATTGCTACCGCATCATCTGAGGTTGATAGCAAGCAGAGTGACTTTGATATTGCTCTTGCTCAGCTCAACGAATCTGATGCACGAATTGCAGCTCTCACTGAGCAGCTCGCAGTCTCAGGGCAAAATATGAAGTCAGCATCGGCAGAGGTTGAGCGTCTCACCCAAGCAATCGCTGAGGCGTCTTCGGCAAAATCACGTGATGAGAATGAACTTTCAATTGCCCAATCACAACTTGGTCAACATGGCGAGATTGCCGAACCAGATCGCACACGTGCAGAGTCGCTCCGCGAAGAAGTCTCAGCATCGCGCACAGCGCAGATGGAGACTCGTCTAGCAGTTCGCACCTCTGAAGAGCGCGTCACATCAATTGCAGCACGTGCTCAATCACTTAAGGATGCTGCAAATGCAGAGCGCGAGGCATCAGAGCGAGCCGTTGCTCGACGCGGTGCACGAGCTCGCGGTGCGGTTATTTCGCAAGCGATTGCAGAGGCTGCATATGAAGCGTTGATCCATATCGAACGTTCTATTGCCAAGTCTTCAACCGAGCGTCAACGTCTTGAAAATTCACGAAATGATCGCGATAGCGAAACCCTGACAGTTCGTACTCGTGCCCGTGAACTCACTGCAGAACTTGACCAGCTAACAACCAGTGTTCACCGCGATGAAATTGCTCGCGCCGAACAGCGTATGCGTATCGAAGCGCTTGAAAGTAAAGCGGTTGAAGAGCTTGGTATCGATATCCCAACTCTTGTCAACGAATATGGTCCTGATAAGGATGTTCCAACATTTATCGAGACCGACGAAGGTGAAATCGTTGCGACCGAACTCATTCCGTATCGCCGCGATCAGCAGGAGAAACGCCTCGCCTCAGCAGAGCGCTCACTCAACTTACTCGGCAAGATCAACCCGCTTGCACTTGAAGAGTACAACGCACTGGAAGAGCGCCTTAAATTCCTTGCCGAGCAGCTTGAGGATCTCAAGCGCACCAAGAAGGATCTCCTCGACATCATCAAGGAAGTTGATGACAAGGTCCAGGAAGTATTTATGGAGGCTTATACCGAAGTTGCAGCGCACTTCAAGGATATCTTTGGTCGCTTATTCCCAGGTGGAGAAGGAAAGCTCTTCCTCTCAAATCCAGATGACCTCCTCAATACCGGTGTAGACGTTGAAGCGCGCCCACCAGGAAAGCGCGTCAAGCGCCTCTCACTCCTTTCTGGTGGAGAGAAATCACTGACTGCAGTCGCGATGCTTGTTGCAATCTTTAAGTCTCGTCCAAGTCCGTTCTATGTACTCGACGAAGTTGAAGCAGCCCTTGATGATGTCAACCTTGGTCGCCTTCTGGGTATCTTGGAAGAACTGCGCGAGAGCTCACAGTTGATCGTGATTACTCACCAGAAGCGCACCATGGAGATTGCAGATGCGCTCTACGGTGTCACCATGCGCGGCGATGGAGTTACCGAGGTAATTTCTCAGCGCTTGCGTGAAACTGCTAACGCTTAAGGCGCACCTCAGTGGGAATCTTTTCGCGCTTTGTTGCAAAGATCAAAGGCGAATCAACTGCATCAGCACTTGATTGGGATGAACTCTCTGCCGAACTCTTGGCTGCAGATCTAGGTCCACTTCTGACTGAAAAGGTAATTACAGAGGCCAAGAAGATTAAGGGCGATGATGCCGAAGGTTCGTTGCGCCAAATTCTCGCTGCTCATCTCTCGCAGAAAAATCGCGCACTCGCATCCGATATGGCTCCGACAGTTATCTTGGTAGTTGGCGTCAACGGAGTTGGAAAGACAACATCCGTAGCAAAGTTAGCTCATCACCTCAAAAAGAGTTCGAAGAGCCTGACACTCGGCGCAGCAGATACATTTCGCGCAGCAGCGGTTGAGCAGCTCTCAACTTGGGGGACTCGTATCGGCGTTCCTGTCGTTACCGGAAAACATGAAGGCGAACCTGCATCAGTTGCCTTCGATACGGTAAAGAGCGCGGTAGATAATCAATCTGACTATGCACTCATTGATACGGCTGGGCGCCTCCATACAAAGAGCGACCTCATGGCCGAGCTCGGCAAAGTTAAGAGAGTTGTCGAGAAGATGCGCCCTGTCTCAGAAGTCCTTCTCGTGGTCGATGGAACCACGGGACAGAATGGCCTCATCCAGGCCAAGCTCTTTAGCGAGGTCGTTGAGGTAACGGGGCTGATAGTTACAAAGCTCGATGGCTCTGCCCGCGGTGGCATTGCACTCGCTATCGAGGATCAGCTCGATCTCCCGATTAAATTTATCGGCACAGGCGAGGGAATTGAAGATTTCGCCCCATTTGATAGCTCTGCCTACCTCGATGGCCTCCTCGGCGATTAACACGCCTGAAACATTTCTCGCCCTTTTGTTGCACCGCCTTAACCCGCTTTGTTACCTCTTGTAACCCCTATTTGAGAGTTTTCACCCATCTCAATGACGAGTTGACCAAGTACAACAATATTTAGTGAGGTTTGAAATGGGAGATGTAGTTCTCAATAGTGGCGATACTGCTTTTATTCTCATCAGCAGCGCGCTCGTTCTTCTCATGACTCCTGGACTTGCTTTCTTCTACGGTGGAATGGTCCGTACAAAGAGCGTCCTGAACATGATGATGATGTCGATGGTAACAATCGGAATCGTGAGCATCCTCTGGGTGATCTACGGTTTCGAATTAGCATTTGGCTATAAAGCTGAATCAGCTTGGTATGGAAATCTCTCCTTCAGTGGTCTTGGGGGAGCGGTAAATGATTTCACCAACAATGGTGGCGTCTATCCAATCCCAGTTCTTGTCTTTGCGGCATTCCAATTAATGTTCGCAAT
>JBEGSV010000054.1:0-3384 GCA_041179685.1 Actinomycetota bacterium | reverse complement strand
GAGCGCTCACGACGGAAGAAGAATAGATATAGGGCAAGAGGCAAAATAACGAGTAGACCTAAGCGCCAGAAGTCAGGTGCCTGTTGTGCGATCGAACCGATAGTAAATGTGCCGAAGACATATCCGATTGAGGCGATTCCATTTGCCTGTGCAACAGCTAAAGGTGCAAGTGCGCCGTAATGGCTATTAAGGGATGTGACAAAAGAGTTGATAACCGTTGAAGTTCCAAAACCAGTTACAGCTGCGGCAAGAATTGTAAGTGCAACAGGTTGCAAGAATGAAAGTGAAATCAATCCACCAACAAATATTGTGAGCCCAATCCAACCTGCATTAGCGCGGCCAAATTTATGAGAGATCCAAGGATTGCTGAGTCCGGCAAGAATTGATGCCACACCCATTGCTGTTCCATGAAGACCCGCAATAGTCAGTGATGTGCCTTGATCAGCACGAAGTAATGGCTGTGCAGGGCCAAAGCCACCTAAGAAGAAGTTAACGACGACAGTCTGAAGGGCGATAGTCCAGAAGAAACTATCGCGGTTAAGTTTTGCTGGCATTACGAGAGCTGGCTTACGACGTAATCGATAGATGCTGTGAGGGCATCGATATCTGATGGATCAATAGCTGGGAACATCGCAATACGAAGTTGGTTCTTACCAAGCTTGCGATATGGCTCTGTATCAACAATTCCATTTGCGCGAAGTGCAGCAGCAACCTTTGTCGCATCAATTGCATCATCGAAGTTGATTGTTCCGATGACATTTGAACGCTCTGCTGGATTAACAACAAATGGAGTTGTGTAGCTGGTCTTCTCAGCCCAACCATAGAGACGTGATGCTGAATCTGCTGTGCGCTCTGTTGTGAACTTAAGTCCGCCGTTTTCATTCATCCACTTCACCTGATCTGCAAGCAACATCAAAGTAATGAGCGCAGGGGTGTTGTAAGTCTGATCGAGGCGTGAATTTTCGATTGCGATTCCGAGATCAAAGAATGCAGGAATCCAACGGCCTGATGCCTTGATCTTCTCTGCGCGCTCGATTGCAGCAGGGCTCATCAATGAGAGCCAGAGGCCACCATCGGATGCAAATGACTTCTGTGGTGCAAAGTAATAAGCATCAAATTCTTTTGCATCTACATGGAGACCGCCAGCTGCAGATGTTGCATCTACTAGGACAAGCGCTCCATCTGTTCCGGCCGGACGCTTAATTGGCATCGCAACACCAGTTGAAGTTTCGTTATGTGTGAGCGCATAGACATCGATGCCATCTTCAGCAACTGGAAGTGGGTGAGTGCCTGGCTCTGATTTGATGATTGAAGGCTCTCCAAGGAATGGAGCCTCCTTCGAAGCAGCTGCAAACTTTGATGAGAATTCACCGAAAACCAAGTGCTGTGAGCGGTTTTCAATCAGACCAGATGTTGCGATATCCCAGAATGCCGTTGATCCACCATTGCCGAGGACAACTTCATATCCTTCTGGAAGGTTAAAGAGAGAAGTGAGGCCTTCGCGAACGCTCTTTACAACGTTCTTTACTGGCTTCTGTCGGTGTGATGTTCCGATGACAGAGTTTCCAGATGCGATTAACGATTGAAGCGCCTCTGGGCGAACCTTTGAAGGTCCTGCACCAAAACGTCCGTCACGTGGCTTGATATCTGCTGGAATTATTATCTCTGCGCTCATGAGGTAATTCTACGGGTAGTACCTATTTATCTCCCAATGGCCATCTGTGTTCTCGCGCTCATAGCGAATGCGGTCGTGAAGACGTGAATAACGACCCTGCCAGAACTCGATACTTGTTGGTAGTACGCGATAGCCACCCCAATGAGGAGGGCAAGGAACAGTCGTTCCCTCGGGCCATTTCTGAGCGGCACCCTCATAGCGCTGCTCCAACTCTTCGCGGGATGCAAGTGGAGAAGATTGAGCAGATGCCCATGCGCCAATCTGTGATGACCACGGGCGGGTTGCAAAGTAGCTTTCAGATTCGGCGCGATCAATCTGCGATGCATATCCACTAATTGAAACCTGACGTTCCATCGCATACCAAGGAAAGAGGAGAGTGACTTGCGAATGGATTCCAATCGCCTGTGATTTGCGGGAGTTGTAATTTGTAAAGAATGTAAATCCACCATCGCTAATATCTTTTAAGAGAACAGTGCGAGTAGTAATTGCATCCGATCCATCAGCTGCGCTTCCGAGAGTCGATAGAACCATCGCATTTGCTTCGACAATATATTCATTCGCCGCCGCTTCATGGAGCCAGGTGGTAAATGCTGCAATCGGGTCGCCGCCGAGGTCGGTTATCCCTTCCACCCCGTAGGACCGGCGCATCGCCGAGATTGCTTGGCGGGTGGTCTGCTCTGGGCGTTCTATGCTCATGGATGTATCGAACCTCACTTTCGCTACGAGTGCATCTTGCGCTGCTTTGGTCGCCAAGACCCCTCTGGCGGGTGCAGAATTGCCCTCAGCATTAAGTAAACGAGCGGGGAGTTCACAATGTCCGATGATTTCAAGCCAGGTCTAGAAGGCGTAATCGCATTCGAATCTGAGATCGCAGAGCCTGATAAGGAAGGTAGCGCCCTTCGCTATCGCGGCGTTGATATTGAAGACCTCGTAGGTCGCGTCTCATTTGGAAATGTATGGGGACTTCTCGTTGATGACGAGTTCAATCCTGGTCTTCCAAACGCTGAGCCATTCCCACTTCCTGTTCACTCAGGCGATGTTCGCGTAGATGTGCAATCAGCGATTGCAATGCTCGCACCAGCATGGGGATTCAAACCACTTCTCGATATTGATGATGCAGAAGCTCGCAGCAACCTTGCTCGTGCTTCAGTCATGGTTCTCTCATACCTTGCACAGGCAGCTCGCGGAATTGTTGCAGCGCCAGTTCCTGAATCAGAGATTGATAAGGCGCACACAGTTGTAGAGCGCATGATGATCCGTTGGCGCGGAGAGCCTGATCCTCTTCACGTCCGCGCAATCGATGCATACTTTGTATCTGCTGCAGAGCACGGAATGAATGCATCAACATTTACATCTCGCGTCATTGCATCAACAGGTGCAGATGTTGCAGCAGCACTCTCAGGTGCAATCGGTGCAATGTCAGGCCCACTTCACGGTGGTGCACCATCTCGCGTACTTCACATGATTGAAGAAGTTGAGAAGTCAGGTAATGCAGAGGCTTACGTCAAGGGACTCCTTGATCGCAAGGAGCGCTTGATGGGCTTCGGACACCGCGTCTACCGCGCAGAAGATCCACGCGCTCGCACTCTTCGTCGCACTGCAAAGGAGCTCAACGCACCACGTTACGCAGTTGCTGAAGCGCTCGAGCAGGCAGCTTTGAAGGAACTTCGTGAGCGCCAACCAGATCGCGTACTTGAGACAAACGTTGA
>JBEGSV010000053.1:0-7772 GCA_041179685.1 Actinomycetota bacterium | reverse complement strand
GGGACTCTCGATATTCCTGAGGTCTACGCACCTACGCCAATCTATAGCGCTACCCACCCTGAAATGGATGAAGAAGAGATTGAATACAGTCTCTCAATTCTTGCCGCCGAAGATGCCCTTGAATTCGTTGATGACCAATCTGGAGCGGCAATCGTGATTGCACTTGAAGTTGTTGAAGAGCAGCTCGGAGCATTTGATGAGATCAGCGCTGAAGTCATCTCGCCTCTTAATTGGTCATCTGTAGAAGCAGTATTTCTCGTGGGCGAAGATTCAGAAGACCTCACCTGGTTTGCGCCACAAGAAGCAGCTGTCAGTATCTCTGAGTGGTTGCAGCGATAGCGACATGGCATCTATCGAAGAGTACGTAGAGGGGAGAACTCCATCCTCTCCTGAGGAGATCCATACTCTCCGCGAACTCGTGGCAGATTGGCAACTCCTCTCCGATCTCTCATTTGCAGACTTAATTCTCTGGATTCCGATCCGAAAAGATGAGGCAAGTTGGCCAACGGGATATATAGCCGTTGCGCATATTCGCCCGACAACCGCTGCCACTGTCTTCGCCAATGATGTGATTGGAGATGAAATTGCATGGGGAGAGCGTTTCTATATCGACCAAGCCCTATCGCACGGTGAAATCGTGAGAGATACCGAGCCTCAGATGCTTGGCGATGTAATGGTGAAGGAAGAGACGATTCCTGTCATCATGGGTGAGAAAGTCATTGCAGTAATTTCGCGCCACCGAAATTCAGATTTAATGCGCCAACCATCGCGCCTCGAACTCAATTATCGCGAGATTGCACATGAGCTCTATCGCATGGTCGCCGAAGGTAACTTCCCATATCGCAATGCAGGCTCACTCTTTGATCCAACACCACGTGTGGGTGATGGGCTTATTCGTATCGATGTAAATGGCACCGTCAGTTATGCAAGTCCTAATGCTCGCTCTGCATTTAGCCGAATGGGCTGGACCAATGAGTTAGAGGGCTATCTTCTCGGTGAAATCGCAGAGAAAGTTTCCCGCGAGAAGAGCGATGCGCGAGAAGAAGCGCTTATCACTAGTTTGAGCGGAAGGTCACTGCGTCGCGTTGAAGTTGAGAATATCGGGGGAGTAATTGACCTCATTGTTCTCCCAATCATTGCCGGCACCAATCGCATCGGCGCAATCGTATTGCTGAACAACGTTACCGAGCTTCGTCGCCGCGAACGTGAGCTTGTCACTAAGGATGCGACGATTCGAGAAATTCATCACCGAGTGAAGAATAATTTGCAGACAGTCTCGGCCCTCTTGCGTCTACAAGCCAGACGTATTGAAGATCCAGGTGCAAGTCAGGCGCTAAATGAAGCAGTGCGGCGTATCGCTTCCATCGCATTAGTTCACGAGACTTTATCGAGTAGCTCTGAATCCTCCGTTGCATTTGACGATGTTCTTGATCGATTGGTAAATCACGCCCTCGAACTCACACCACGGATGAATGAACTCAATATCTCGCGCAGCGGATCTGTCGGTGAGCTCGAATCTCGTCTTGCAACCCCGCTTGCATTAGTAATCACAGAACTGATTTACAACGCTCTCGAGCATGGACTTGCTACTGAAGGAAGTAAGCTCGACATCTCTATTGACCGTAGAGATAAATCAGTTGTGGTTACGATTTCAGATGATGGGGTCGGATTGCCCGATGGCTTTACCCTTGCAGAGTCATCCAACCTTGGGCTTCAGATTGTGCGCACCTTGACTGAAAATGAACTGCGCGGAAGTTTGGTTCTTAAATCAGATGAAGAAGAGACCAGAGCAATTCTGGAATTTCCGATTAATTAATTATTTAAACCGTTATCCATAAGGCGGGCGCGGTTACGGGCTGCGCGACGCTTAAGTGCGCGACGCTCATCTTCAGAGAGGCCGCCCCAGACTCCGGCATCCTGGCCAGATTCGAGCGCCCATGCAAGGCAGGCATCTTTCACGATGCAGCGGTTACAGACCTTCTTTGCCTCTTCGATCTGCGTGATTGCAGGTCCGGTATTTCCTACCGGAAAGAAGAGCTCTGGATCTTCGTCACGGCAGGCAGATTGATGTCTCCAATCCATGGGGAAGCTCCTTTACAGCGAAGATCTGAAATGCTCACGATGTGCGAGAGGGTAATTCTCCCTGTTTGAGCGCTCTTACACAAGGATGTAGCGGAAAAAAGATATCAATCTCGAGGTGATTCATCTCGCCCTTGTAGTGGTGCCCCCGACAGGATTCGAACCTGTGCTCCTGCCTCCGGAGGGCAGTGCTCTATCCCCTGAGCTACGGGGGCTCATTCGTCAATTGGCCAATCTACAACAGAATCTTCTCCGATTGTGGCGATAGATTTAACTCCATGAACAGTCATCAACCTGCCACTGCTTACTTCGCCACCGGTTGTTTCTGGGGAGCCGAGCGGAGATTCTGGAATCTGCCTGGAGTCCTCTCAACGAGCGTTGGATATATGGGTGGCAAAAGTGCAAACCCAACATATGAAGAGGTCTGCACCGGAAAGACCTTGCATGCAGAGATGGTTGAGGTCAACTACGACCCAGCTGTAATTTCGTATAAGAGACTCTGCGAAGAGTTTTGGGTAATGCATGACCCGACCTCTCTCAATCAACAGGGAGGAGATATCGGAACTCAATATCGAAGCTCCATCTATTACACAACAGATGAGCAGCGCAGCACCGCTGAGGAGACCAAACGCATCTATCAGAGCGCTCTCACAGCTGAGGGTATTGGTGAGATCGTTACCGAGATATGCAGCGCAGATGGCGTCCCTTACTATCGAGCCGAGGAATACCACCAACGTTATCTAGAGAAAAATCCCAATGGATACGATTGTCACTCGAGCACCGGAGTTACATTCCCGCTGAATTAGTTGAGTGCGCGCCAGCAGTACCAGGCGACGACGCTTCGATAAGGGCGAAATTTCTCACCTTTAACTTCTAACGCTTTTGGAGTGATCTCCTCTTTCAAAGAGTAAATCTTCTCCCAACCGCGGCGAACTCCGAGATCGCCGGTTGGCCAGATATCCAATCGCCCCAATTGAAACATCATAAACATATCGACCGTCCAAGGTCCGATTCCCCAGAGATTTGTCAGTTGGTTAAAGATCTCTTCATCGCTCTCGATATCTTGTAACTTGGTAAATGAAATTTCACGATTTAGCGAGGCAGCGGCAAGACCTTGAATCGCTCTATATTTTGCACCTGATACGCCAGCTTCGCGCATCTGAGATTCAGAGATGGCGGCGATTCGCGCCGGCAGAATTCGCCCACCAGCAGCCTTCTTTACTCTCAGAAATATAGTCTCGGCAGCTTTCACCGCTAACTGTTGAGAGATAACGGATTCAACGAGCGCCTCAAAGTGGGAGACCGGTTTTGGATTGCGCCCAATTGTGCAGAGAGGGTGGCGTGCAATGACCTTTGCCAACTTCTTATCCTGCGCACTTAGCTCGGAGACGATTTTCTTCATCTGGCGTTCAGTAATGGGCGTTATTGGCACAGGGGCAATCATGGAGTTTCAATGCACAGAGTGCAATACTTCACTTTATGAGCGATTTTTATCTCGTGCCTCTCTCTGAACTACAGACACATAAATCTGAGAAGTGGCGCGCATTTCCCAGCGATGTGCTCCCGTTACCTGTGGCGGAGATGGATTTTCCCGTTGCTGAACCGATTCGTCGAGCACTGGTCGAGATGGTCAATAAATCTGATTTAGGGTACCTCGGTTCAATTCCCGAGATGGGTATCGCTTTCGCAGGCTTTGCCGAGCGACGCTTTGGTTGGCGCCCCGATCCCTCACAGATCCGCATCGCCGCAGATGTTGGAGTTGGCATTGTTGAGACCTTGCGCGTCATCACAAAGCCGGGAGATAAAATTCTCCTCAACTCACCGGTCTATCCAAATTTCTGGACCTGGGCAAATGAGACCCATCTTGAAATTGTTGATGCACAACTGATTCGTGCTGAGGAAGAGATCAATGGCTCACCATGGCATCTTGATTGGCCAGGAATTGAAGCAGCCTATGCTTCAGGAATCAAGGTTCATTTAATTTGTAATCCTCATAATCCTTTGGGTCGTGTCTACACCCGAGAAGAGCTTGAGCGCTTGGTGACACTAGCCAAGAAACATGGCGTAATCATCATCAGCGATGAGATTCACTCGCCGCTGACATTTGCAGAACAGAAATTCACACCTTTCTTATCATTGGGTGATGATGCTCGATCTATTGGAATTACAGTAACCGCAGCGAGTAAGGGTTGGAATATCGCTGGACTCAAATGCGCAATCATCGTCACAGAGAACGAGGCGATGCATGAGCGCCTAAATGCAATTGCCCCAGCAACACATTACCGAGCATCGCTGATGGGTGCCTTTGCAACGGTAGCAGCCTTCCAAGAGGGCGAGGCCTGGCTCGATCAATTGATGGAGCAGCTTGATAGCAATAGAAAGCTCGTCATCGATTTAGTTACAGAGAAGCTGCCACTTGCACAGACCCATATGCCACATTGTTCCTACCTCGCTTGGATAGATTTCAGTAAGTACGAGATTGAAGGAGAGCCCTTCACCTATCTACTTGAGCATGCGAAAGTTGCCTTCGTCCCCGGCATTAGATTTGGCGAGAATTTCTCATCTTTTGTCCGCCTTAACTTTGCAACCTCGCCTGAAATCATCACAGAGGCAATTAATCGGGTAGCGCGAGTACTGCACTAAGCCGATACCCTTAGCAGATGGAATCCATGCACCCAGAGACAGCTGCGATCTCAGCCGGACGACCACAATCTGCTCCTGGCGCACCTCTCAATACCGGAATCTCACTCAACTCAACATTTACCGCCGGAGGAGAGATTGGGTATGGCCGTTTCGGAAATGAAACTTGGCTTGCGCTTGAATCAACAATCACCGAGCTAGAGCACGGCACTTCCACCCTCACTTTCTCATCGGGAATGGCAGCTATCTCTGCCGTCTTCTCGCTCTTGCCTCACGGCGCACCAGTTGTTGCATCGGATCAGGGATATAGCGGCACGATGGCGCTGTTGAAGAAGTATCACGAGCAAGGTCGACTCGAAGTCAGATTTGTTGATATCGCAAATACCAAAGATGTCTTTGAAGCTCTGATCGGCGCAGCATTTCTCTGGATTGAATCACCAACAAATCCAGGGCTAGAAATTGCAGAGATGAATCTGATCATCGGGGAAGCTAAGAAGCGCAATATGGGGGTCGCAGTAGATAACACCTTTGCAACACCTCTCAATCAGCTTCCGATTGAGCTAGGTGCAGATATCTCCATGAACTCTGTCACTAAGTATTTAGCAGGACATAGCGATGTCATCCTTGGATCGCTTACCGTCAAGGATCCTGCCCTTCATAATCGTTTGGCAGAAGCTCGCACTCTCTTAGGTGGAATCCCTGGACCCTTTGAAGCATGGCTTGCCTTGCGCGGAATCCGCACCTTCCCGCTTCGATTTAGAGCGGCCGAGAGCAATGCCAGAGAGCTACAAGAAAAGCTCAAGGAGCATAAGAAAGTTTCACGTGTGCGCTATCCCGGATTCGGAGCAATCATCTCCTTTGAGATCGAAGGCGATGGAGCAGCGGCCGATAAAGTCTGTGATGCATCGAGATTGATCACCAATGCAACGAGCCTTGGGGGAGTTGAGAGTACGTGGGAGCGCCGCCGTCGTTGGCCGGCCGAGAGCGAGAGCGTGCCTGAGAATCTCATCCGCCTCTCTGTGGGCTGTGAACATATCGATGATATTTGGAGAGACATAAATTCAGCGCTTTCTTCGCTTTAACGAGAAAAGCTCCGCAATTAGGAGTATTTTTAAGCCATGAAAGCTCTTCGTCGACTCTTTGCTGCAATCACGGTAACTGTGCTCGCATTCAAAGCTGTTGCTACTTTTTTGAGTTGGGTAGAGAAGCAAGAAGATTCAGAGACTGATGCCTGGATCGATGAAGATGAATTTGAGGATGCATAACTTCAGTAATTCAGAGGGCTTCCCTCTTTCATTTGCCCTCTAGTAGTGCCATTCTTGAGATGTGAAAATAAATATTCATACCCGCCATGCAGCTCTCGCAAGTGACTTTAATGAAATCGCAGAAGAGAAACTCCAATCAATGGAGCGATTCAATATTCAAATTGATCGCATCGAAGTTGAAGTAACTCATGAGCAGAACCCTCGCCAGGGTAAACATTCACACCACGTAGTTATTGCATCACATGGATCTGGACCTGCCTTACGGGCAGAGGCTTCAGAGTTCAATGATGTCGCTGCCTTTGATGTGGCAATCAAAAGTATCGAACTGCAGATACGAAAGGTCCACGAGAAGAGTAAGGATTACAAGCGCGAAACTATTCGCACGATGCCTCTTGCAGATTAACTAGCGCTGCTTCTTTTTATTAGTTGCCTTCAGGGGCTTTGCTGGTTCGATAGGTGGAATAGGTTCAGCACCGAGCGCTGCGATGGCATTATCACGAGCAATAATTGCTGCGCTCACAGCATTCTTGCGAACTGTTGCTGCCAGATTCTTCTGGTCGGGAGTTCTAGCAATAGACATCGCTAATTTGTAATCTCTCGATGCTTTATCGCAACTCTCTTTGAAAACAATATTGATAGATCTTATTTGCTGGCTGCGCACTTTGATTGCCTCAAGATAGAGATCGCGGTCGAAACGATATTGCTCTAGCGGAGTGCGCTGAACGTCGTTCGTTGGTGCAGGCGTTGGTTCGGCATATGAGGCTGTAGGCCCTAGGAGCGCGGTCGCGATGAGCGCGACTATGGCTGCTCTCCGGTCTCGTTCTCTCATGGGCTTAGTGTGGCTCAGCATCATGTGAAGATTCTGTGAAAAGGAGATTACTTAAGAGTGTGTCGCAAGGCCGACCGCTTCGATGGTGGCGATTCATCGCCCTGCATGGGAGAGTTGCGCCATGGCACAACTAATCATGATTATCGATGATGAAGCAGGGGTCCGCGAACTTCTCTCCGATGCATTGAAATTAGCTGGCTTCGAAACTGTGGCGGCACCAGATGCGATGGTCGCTCAAACGCTGCTCCGCACAACTAAGCCGGACCTTCTTATCGTTGATATCAATATGCCCATGATGGATGGATTCGAATTTATCGAACGTATTCGAGGCAATGGAGATAACACTCCCGCGCTGATGTTGAGCGCTCGAGGTGATCGAGCAGATATCACCCGCGGCCTAACACTCGGTGCTGATGATTATGTGACTAAACCCTTTGGCCTAGAGGAACTTGTCCTTCGAGTACGTGCAATCTTGCGGCGCTCTCAATTTACTGAGGTTGTTCCTACCACCCTCTCGGTCGGCCCGATCACTCTCGATGAAGAGTCACATAAAGTCACCTTTGAAGGAGAAGTTGTCGAACTTTCACCAACGGAATTTCGCCTGCTTCACGTATTACTAGAGTCCAAAGGTCGCGTTCTTAGTAAGTCTTTCCTCCTCGAAGAGGTCTGGGGAATCAACTTTGAAACCGAGACCACAGTTGTTGATACCTACATTTCTTATCTACGTAAGAAGCTGCATCGAGATGGCTTTGAAGGTATTCGCACTGTCCGTGGCGTCGGATTCCAACTTCAACCAGAGAAGAAGTGAAGCTCTCTTCCACCGCTAAGTTGCGGATCGTCACTTTGGCGATTGCAACAATTCTGACGGCCTCCATCGGAACGTTTGTGACATATCAGAGCTATCAGAGCTCACTCTCGACCTTGGATTATGCAATTAATTCAACAGTAGAAGATGCTGC
>JBEGSV010000052.1:0-13344 GCA_041179685.1 Actinomycetota bacterium | reverse complement strand
CGGCGGTGCCAGAGCGAGCGAAGATAGGCACGCATAGGAGGCAGGCCAGCCTTAAATGGCTCGTAGACAATTGCTGGCTGGCTCATATGCGGAAGATTACCGCAGTCACCGGGCGCTTATCGGTTACTCGCTCGAATCTGCCGGTATGAGATTACGTGGTGAGGTAATAAATCCAGCGCCCCAAGCGAAATGCATCGTGGGAATAACCGCTAAGAGATAGAAGTATTGAGAAATTGAACGCGCAATCGAGATCGAAGCGAGCGCCATAAAGATCAGATAAATGGCGGCAGGTAGATAGAAAATTGGATAAAGGAGTGAACCCATGAGAAGAGAAAGGAGGAAGCCGCTTAGCGCTACCGGTGGCGCGAGATAGCGATAATTGATTGTTCCCTTATGACGACGTGATACCGCCCGACGCCAACGACCGTATTCAAAATATTGTTTTGCAAGGGCTCCGACAGTTGATCGCGGACGATAGGTCACCTGGAGTCGCGGATCGAAGAAAATCTTTCCGCCATTTTCACGCAATCTAAAGTTGAGCTCCCAATCTTGGGCACGGGTAAATCTCTCATCAAAACCGCCGATTGCAAGAAGTGCATCTTTCTTAAAGACACCGAGATAGACAGTATCGACTTCTCCGGCTTCTCCCCCGGTATGAAAGCGAGATGCGCCTACCCCGAGCGGGCTACGCATCGCACCAGCGACAGATTTTTCAAAGGTAGTAATGCCCTCTGCTGCCATCATTCCGCCAACGTTGACGGCGCCGGTCTCTGCTAAGAGATCGACGGCAATAGAGATGTAATTCTGAGGAATCTGAGCATGTCCATCTACTCGCACGATCACTGTTCCGGTTGCCGCGTTGAGTGCGGCATTGAGACCAGCTGCAGTGCGTCCAGAGGGATTGGCAACAACAATGACGCGTGAATCATCTCGATGCAATTGGTCGGCAATCTCTTGAGTTCGATCCTTCGATGGGCCTACTGCAAGAACAACTTCAAAGTTGCCGAGATAATCCTGAGAGAGAATCGAATGGACCGCATCTCGTAGATATGGCTCCTCATTCAAAATAGGGAGGATCACTGAGACAAAGGGCAGGGATTGACCACCGGAGAGGTGTCCGCTCGGAAATTGATTGTTCTGTGTCGACATAACACGGTAACGCTATCGTTCAAGTACCCTGCGCATGTGAAATCAACTCGCGCGATTCGAATAATTACATCTCTCTCTGTGGGAGTTGTGGCCCTCTCTGCCATCACCTGGCTTGGGCTTGGCCAAATTAGCGGTCAAATTTCGCGCATCGATGTCTTTGCCGGCCTTGAAGATCGCCCAGAGAAGGTCAACTCTGCACTCAATTATTTGGTAGTCGGCTCAGATAACCGTGAAGGCCTCACCAAAGAGCAGCTAAAGAAATTGCGCGTCGGTGGAGTCAAGGTTGCTGCAGGTGGACGTTCGGACACCATGCTCCTTGTTCATATCAGCAAGGATCGAGATGCCGCCTACATCGTCTCGCTCCCACGTGACACTCTTGTCACCATTCCGGCACATACAAGCACTGATGGAAAATCTGAAATTCCAGCACGTGATGGAAAATTAAATGCAGCCTTTGCATTTGGTGGCGCCCCGCTCTTGATTCGCACAATTGAAGGAGCCACAACCCTCAAGATTGACCACTACGTCGAAGTCAGCTTTGCCGGCTTTGTCGGCGTTGTTGATGCGCTCGGCGGAATTCAGGTCTGCTCTAAGGTCGCAATCAATGATCCGAAGAGCCATTTAGTAATGGATGCAGGAACTCATACTCTCGATGGCGTTGAATCTCTGAAGTATGTCCGTACACGTGATTTTGATGGACGTGGAGATATCGGACGCATGGAACGTCAACAGCAATTTGTATCTGCAATTATTCGTAAGGCGACATCTTCTGGAACTTTGCTCAATCCAATTAAGTTGGCCAATTTCTACAAGGCGACGATTTCGACGGTAAAGATGGATGAGGGGGTCAGTAAGAACGACCTATTGACTCTCGCAAAACAGATGCGCAACCTTTCCTCTGGAAACGTTCGCACTATGACAGTTCCACTTTCAAATCCCAACGGTCGCCACCCGACCCTTGGCTCGGTTGTGATTTGGGATGAGATTTTGGCTCCAGAGCTTTGGGAGCGCATCAAAAATGACACCGCTCTGGTCGATACCGTGATCAGTAAAAAGTCATCTGCATCACCAAAGGCCTCGCCCACCAGCACAACTATCGATAAATTTAAGACACAAACGGCAGCCGATAATCCTTGCGCAGCAAATAAATAAGCACCTGCAATAGACTCCCGGGCATGAAGTTAAAGCTCTCAGTTATCGGTTGCGGCTATCTCGGCGCAACGCATGCAGCGTGTATGTCATCTCTCGGTTTTGATGTCGTCGGCATCGATACCGACCCTCATAAGGTCGAGCTCCTCTCTAAGGGCGAGCTTCCCTTCTATGAGCCAGGTCTCGATACCTTGCTCGCACAGGAGATGAAGACAGGCCGCCTCTCTTTCACAACAGATTTCTCTGCCGTTGCAGATGCCGATGTTCACTTTATCTGTGTTGGTACACCACAGAGCAAAGATGGTCTCGCAGCAGATCTCACCTACGTTAAAGGCTCAGTGGCAGCAATCGCTCCATACCTTAAAGATGGCGCACTCGTTGTTGGTAAGTCGACCGTTCCAGTAGGAACAGCGCAAGCGCTCCGCGAATACTTAGCAGAGCATGCTCCACAGGCAGATCTTGCTTGGAACCCAGAGTTCCTCCGCGAAGGTTTTGCGGTAGAAGATACCTTGACACCAAATCGTCTCGTAGTAGGTGTTGCTAATGATCGCGCCGAAGAGATTCTCAAGGAGGTCTATGAGCCAGTGATTGCTCTAGGAACTCCATGGATTCGCGCAGATCTTCCAACAGCAGAGCTCGTTAAGGTCGCAGCAAACTCATTCCTTGCCACAAAGATTTCATTTATCAATGCGATGGCTGAAGTTTGTGAAGCAGCTGGTGGCGATGTCACTGTTCTTGCAAAGGCAATTGGATATGACCCACGTATCGGTAACCGCTTCTTGCAGGCAGGTATCGGCTTCGGTGGCGGATGTCTTCCAAAAGATATTCGTGCATTTATGGCGCGCGCTCAAGAACTTGGGGCAGATCAAGCCCTCGAGTTCCTTCGCGAAATCGACACCATCAACCTCCGTGCACGTCAGCGCGTGATTGATGTTGTTCGCGCAGACCTCTCAGATGATTTAACGCAGTACAAAATCGCTGTTCTCGGAGCTACCTTCAAGCCCGATAGCGATGATGTGCGCGATTCCCCAGCACTTGATATTGCAGCGCAACTATCTGCAGCAGGCGCTCAGGTTGTTGTTCATGATCCAAAGGGCATCGAGCCTGCACGTAAGCGCTTCCCTAATCTCGACTATGCCGAGAAGGTTGTCGATGCTGTTAAGGGCGCGGATGCCATCTTGCACTTGACCGAGTGGAAGGAGTACCGCGAGCTTGATCCATCAGTGATTGGTCAACTTGTAAAGGGTAAGTTCCTCATCGACGGTCGCAATATGTTGGATCGCAACCTCTGGCGCAACGCTGGATGGCGCGTTCATGCACTAGGCCGAACTGATTAAATTAACTCAAAGTAGTTGGATTTAAATATTGAATTGATTGAAATGTAACTGCTATAAATAGAACAGGAGAAGGGCTTGCGCCCCTCCCCTGTCTGTCCGCTCTCGGACTTAGTTGGATGGGCCGTCGTTCGTGCGACGGCCCTTTCGCTTTTCTTGATATTCAAGCAACGACTTGAAAATGTCGAAAAGAAAACGCAGTAAGAGTATTACCGGCTCCATCTCTATCCTCCCCTCTGCTCCTTTCTCGGTGTTGTTCCCGAGAAAGCAAGAGGTGACGGATCACTTTGCTGCGGTGAGAGGTGAGCGGGACGGGAGAAAGTTATTCACTTAATACAAGTTGTAACGAGAGATTTAATCTGCTTGTGGAGAAGCAATGAGAGAGCTAGGCGAAAACTATACGACGATTCTGGTCGACGAGCGTGTATCCAATTTCTTGGTAAATCTTATTGCTCGTTGGATTGTCTGCCTGGGTATACAAAGTAGCAACGGCTCCCATGCTTTGAAGTTTTGCCGTGATATGCGAAGTAAGTGCTGAGGCATAACCTTTCTTGCGATGTTCAATTGGGGTGTATATCGGACCCACTCGAGCAACTGAGATTCCTTCAAATCTCTGAATATCTGAATTTCCACCCAAGCAGACTGGGGTTCCACTTATCTCCAATAAAGAATACCTTCCTGACTCGATGGTATTTCTAACCATGGTCTCAAGGTTGAAGCTGCGAAGACTGGTTTCTTTCATAAATTCTTGCATCCATTTGAAAATTAAATCAAAGTCCTCATATGTGCCCGTCCTGATTTGACCAATCGAAGTTGCTGGAGTGAGTGAATTGTTTTGATAAATCAGCTCAGACTCTTCTTCGACGATGGGTGCGTTTGATATTTCTTCAAGAAAATCAATTACAGTTTTAGGCCCGGCGAATTCTTTCGCAGTGACATCATTCTCAGAAATCACTGAATACAAAGTCTGGATCGCGATTTCTGGCATCGGCGAAAGTACGTAGCCGTATGGGACGGTTCTCATCGCTAAGCCTTTTACTTCGCCGTCGGAAGTTACTGACCACCAATAATAATCTTCGTAAGTTCTTGAACCATTTTCTACGGAAGTTGCAATCGATGTAATCAATCCCACTCGAATTGGATCTTGACTGCGGAATATTTTTGTTGCAAGAAGAAATTCTGCCGCGGATTGATAGCGCTGAACCTCCATGGGGAGTCCTCTTTAGAAACCAGTCTTCTGGTTGCGACGGGCGCTCAATTGAGCGCCCTTTGCTTTTGCCTCGGAAGAAAGCTCTAGGAGCTGATCTTCAATCTTTTTGGCCACTGCTGCATCTGCTGATCCGATGATGCGAGCTGCAAGGATTCCAGCATTCTTCGCATTATCAATTCCGACGGTTGCCACTGGAACTCCGCCAGGCATCTGAACAATTGAGAGAAGTGAATCCATCCCCTCAAGGTTCTTTAAAGATACCGGTACGCCAATAACGGGGAGAGTAGTAAGAGAGGCGACCATCCCTGGTAGATGTGCTGCCCCTCCTGCACCAGCGATGATTACCTTGTAACCCTTTGCAGCTGCGCTCTTTGCAAAGCCAACCATCTCTTCTGGCATCCGATGCGCTGAGACCACTTCTGCTGTGTATGAAATTCCAAATGAATCGAGCGCAGTTGCAGCGGCCTCCATAATTGGCCAATCAGAATCTGATCCCATGATGATTGCAACATCATTACTCATCGATTACTCCGCTCATATAGTCGCGCGCATGCTCAACTTCTTGGATTAAGTGTAGAAGGTCATCGCCACAAGCGGTAACGTGGCCAATCTTGCGACCCGGGCGGACCTCTTTCTTATATTGATGAAAGTGCAGGCTTGGATTTCGTGCCATCAAGTGAAGATATGGGCGATACATATCGCTCTTTACTCCACCAAGGACATTACCCATAACGGCGAAGTTGTGGTTCATCGCAGGGCTTCCAAGGGGAAGATCTAAGATTGCACGTAAATGCTGTTCGAATTGCGAAGTGACCGCACCTTCAATGGACCAATGGCCAGAGTTATGTGGACGCATCGCAAGTTCATTTACAAATAGATCTTCGCCCTTCACAAACATCTCGACCGCCATTACTCCCACGACGCCGACTTCTTGCGCAATCTCTAGCGCCATCTGCTGCGCTCTCTCTGCAACTGCTTGAGAAATCTTCTGCGCCGGCGTTACTGTCATGATGCAGATGCCATCTTCTTGAATTGTCTCAACCGGCGCCCATGATGTTGCCTGACCATGTGGAGAACGAGCAACCATCACTGCAATCTCAGCATCAAATTCAATTAACTCTTCAATTAAGAGTGGTGATGTATGGCTAAGGATTTCAGTAAGTTCTGGAGCATCTTTTACTTTCCAGACACCGCGCCCGTCATAGCCTCCGCTAATCGCCTTTGCAATGAGTGGAAAATCTGCGACTTTAGATGCTTGAGTGATGACCTTCGAAAATGGGGCTGGGAAGTTTCTCAATTTCTCGCGCATCGCTGATTTATCTTGAGAATAGATAAATGCAGATGAAGGCGGGTATACCTTGATGCCCTCTGCTTCGAGACCTTTGATTACCGTTAGAGGTACGAGTTCATGTTCAAAGGTGACGATGTCGCACTTTCGCGCAAAGTCGAGTACCTGGGCGAGATTGGTGTAATCGCCGACGATGTGATGGGTGATCTGTGCACCTGAATCGTTGCTATCACTAGCAAAGAGAATGAGATCAACACCTAGCGCGGTTGCTGGCGCCACCATCATGCGGGCAAGCTGGCCGGCACCTATGACTCCGACTCGCGGGAAGCGATTACTCACTTACCTATCGTAGATGAACCACATCCCCCACAGTTACTTCACGACCATCTGCGAGCATGAGCGCTCCAGAATCTGAGACATCTACCGCCTTGGATTGAATTACTTCTCCCCCGGGCAGAGTGACTTCAACCTCTGAACCAATCGTTACCGATGCGACTCTATATTCGGCGAGGAAGCTCTTATCGTGCTCCCACATCTCAAGATTGATCTCGAAATGGTTAATGATTGCGGCAAGGATGAGATTGCGATCGAGAACTGAGAAACCTTCTATCGCTAACGATGTCGCGTTAGGGACCGGCAACTCATCTGCAGACATTCCAACATTAACCCCAATACCGAGCACGACTCCTTTTTCAGTTGCCTGTGCAATCATCCCCACAAATTTCTTCCCACCAATCAGTAAATCGTTGGGCCATTTCACGCCAACGTTTATCTGCGGATCAAGCGCATGGAGAGCTTCATGAACACTTACTCCGGCGAGTAAGGTGAGAAATGACCATTCATCTCTTGCAACTTTGGGTTCGATATAGATCGAGAATGTAAGTGCAGAATGTGATGCAGCCTCAAAGGTGCGATCTAATCTTCCTCGACCACTCGTTTGATATTCACTTGCAAGAATAGTTTTTGGGATTGCAGTGCCGCTACTCGCCAGTTGAAATAAATCATCTTGCGTTGATCCGGTGACTTCAACCACGCTTACCCGCCAGTACCGCGAGATTTCTTGCGATATCAGCTTTTTATCAAGTGGCGCTCTTGGCGCATCTATACCCACGGCTAGTACCTTAGGCGCATGAGCAACGATCTGCACACAACCGCGGGAAAAATTGATGACCTCCGCGCTCGAATTGATGAAGCCGTTCATGCTGGATCTGCCCGAGCGGTAGAGAAGCAACATGCCAAGGGAAAGAAGACTGCCCGCGAGCGTATCGAGATGCTCGTTGATCCAGATTCCTTTACAGAAATTGATGAGTTCGCCCGCCACCGTGCGCATGGCTTTGGGATGGAAGATAACCGCCCCTATGGCGATGGCGTTGTGATTGGAACCGCGACCGTTGATGGGCGACCAATCGCGCTCTACTCGCAAGATTTCACCGTTTTTGGTGGCTCTCTCGGAGAGGTTCATGCAGAGAAGATCGTAAAGATTGCCGACTTCGCCCTTAAGTCCGGTATTCCTCTTATTGGAATCAATGACTCCGGTGGAGCGCGTATTCAAGAGGGCGTTGCCTCTCTCAATGGCTACGGCAAGATCTTCCGTCTCAATACACGTTCTTCAGGAGTAATTCCACAGATCTCGTTGATCCTCGGCCCTTGCGCTGGTGGATCTGCATACTCACCTGCATTAACTGACTTCACCGTGATGGTGAAGGAAACTTCAAATATGTTTATCACTGGGCCAGATGTCATCAAGACAGTCACTGGCGAGGATGTTGGAATGGAAGAGCTCGGCGGAGCTTTCACTCATAACACCAAGTCAGGAAATGCTCACTACATGGCAGACTCTGAGGCAGATGCAATCGATTATGTGAAAGCGCTCTTGTCTTATCTGCCATCAAATAATATGGATGGCTCGCCAGTATTGCCTCCGACCGAAACTCTTGAGAAGAAGGCATCAGATACGGCTCTCAATACTTTGATTCCCGATAGCCCTAATCAGCCTTATGACATGAAGGTTCTCATCCAGGCGCTGGTAGATGAAGGTGAATTCCTTGAAGTGCACTCTCTCTATGCACAAAATATTGTCGTTGGCTTTGCGCGCATCGAAGGCCAATCGGTAGGAATCATCGCAAATCAACCTTCACAGCTAGCTGGCACTCTCGATATCAATTCATCTGAGAAAGCTGCTCGCTTCCTTCGCTTCTGCGATGCCTTTAATATTCCAATCCTCACCCTCGTTGATGTTCCAGGATTTATGCCAGGAACTGAGCAAGAGTGGAACGGAATTATTCGACGTGGCGCCAAGTTGCTCTATGCCTATGCAGAAGCATCAGTCCCTCTCGTCACTCTCATTACGCGTAAAGCCTATGGCGGTGCATTTATTGTGATGGGATCTAAGTACCTCGGTAGCGATATTAACTTCGCATGGCCAAGTGCAGAGATTGCGGTTATGGGAGCACAAGGTGCGGTAAATATCCTGCACCGGAAGGAGATTGCAGAGGCAAAAGATGTCGAAGCAACTCGTAAAGAACTCGTAGATGATTACACTGAGAAGTTCTCGAATCCATACTTGGCGGCGGAGCGCGGAACAATCGATAGTGTGATTGAGCCAGAAGAGTCTCGCCAATACATTACGAAGGCTTTCCGTACTCTCAAGACCAAGCGCGATATCTTGCCTGCGCGTAAACATGGAAATATCCCGCTGTAAATGAAATTTACCGTTGCATCTGGCAATCCCAGCGATGAAGAGCTTCTAGCTCTTCATGCTGTATTAGCAAACCGCAAACCGGTCGAGTTGAAAGCTGTGATCAAACGAAGCGTCTTCGGCCTTCCACAACTTCGCCAGCCACTCCCCCACCAGGTCACTTTCGGTGCAAGGAGGTTTGAGTAATGCCACGCATCGTTCTCGCATCTCAATCAACATCACGTAAGCGCCTACTAGAAGGTGCTGGCCTGAAGCCAACAATCATTGTCAGCCATGTAGATGAAGAGACAGATTTCTTCAATTCGATGTCTCCAGAAGATATGGTGATTGCACTTGCTGTAGCTAAGGCACATACGGTGCGCGAGCAGATTGATTACCCTGCAATCATTATTGGCTGTGATTCAACATTTGATGTCGACGGCGTCTCCTTCGGTAAGCCTGGATTACCTGAGATTGCAATCGAGCGAGCAAAGAAAATTAGTGGTCGTACCGGACTACTTCATACTGGCCACTGCATTATTGATACTGCACAAGGCATTGAGATAGCAGATCGCGTGACTACCAAAGTTACCTTTACAGATATGAGCGATGAAGAGATAGCCGATTACGTAGCTTCAGGTGAACCCCTCCATGTCGCTGGTGGCTTTACTCTTGACGGTTTTGGCTCACCCTTTATCCCTGTAATCGAAGGCGACTACACAAATGTTGTAGGGATATCTATGCCATTTCTTCTTAAGGCGATGAAGCAACTTGGTTATTCTTGGCCACAGGTGAAGGAGATGCAATGAAACGAGTTCTGATTGCCAACCGCGGCGAAATCGCGCTTCGTGTAATTCGAGCATGTAAAGATCATGGACTCGAATCTGTCGCGATGTACTCTGAAGAAGACCGCGATGCGCTCCATGTGAAGAACGCCGACTTTGCCTATTCTCTCGAAGGCGTGGTCGCAAAAGATACTTATCTCAATATTCCAAAGATCATCGCACTCGCCAAGCAGGCGGAGGCGGATGCAGTCCACCCGGGCTATGGCTTCCTCTCAGAGAACGCTGATTTTGCGCAAGCTGTTATTGATGCAGGACTCATCTGGATCGGCCCTCCTCCTGCTGCAATTAGCGCGCTCGGCGATAAGGTCTCTGCTCGTCGAATCGCAGCTGCTGCGGGTGCACCACTCGTTGCAGGTACCAAGGATCCAGTCGAGACAGCTGATGAAGTTATCGCCTTTGCAAAAGAACATGGTCTACCGGTTGCGATTAAAGCTGCCTTCGGTGGTGGCGGACGTGGCCTCAAGGTCGCCCGCACCATGGAAGAGATTCCCGAGCTATACGCCTCTGCAGTTCGCGAAGCGATTGCTGGATTTGGTCGTGGAGAATGTTTTGTCGAACGTTATCTCGATAAACCACGCCATGTAGAGACTCAAGTATTGGCCGATAAATTTGGCAATGCAGTTGTGGTTTCAACTCGCGATTGTTCATTGCAGCGCCGCCACCAGAAGTTGGTGGAGGAAGCCCCTGCTCCATTCCTTACCGATGCACAGAATGAAGAGCTCTATCGCTCATCGAAGGCAATCATGAAGGAGGCCGGCTACGTCGGCGCTGGTACATGCGAATTTCTCGTAGGCCTCGATGGCACTATCTCATTCCTGGAGGTGAATACTCGCCTCCAGGTTGAGCATCCCGTCTCTGAAGAAGTTACCGGTATTGATTTGGTGCGCCAACAGTTCCGAATCGCCATGGGCGAAGAGCTAGGTTTTGAAGATCCAGTTATTCGCGGACATTCAATTGAATTCCGAATTAATGGTGAAGATCCAGGTAGATCATTCTTACCTGCGCCAGGTCGGATAACAGAGTGGCAGATTCCTACTGGTCCTGGCGTTCGCGTTGATGCAGGATTCCGAAAAGGAGATGTCATCGGTGGAAACTTTGACTCATTACTTGCAAAGCTGATCGTCACTGGAGCAACACGCGAAGAAGCGATTCAACGATCACGTCGAGCTTTAGCCGAATTTGAAATTCAAGGGCTCGCCACCGCTCTCCCTTTTCACCGTGCAATTTTGGAAGATTCCAACTACACCGAGAACTTCAAGGTTTATACGAGTTATATCGAGAATGAGTTCGTCAATGAGATTCCTGCCTACGCATCTGAACCCATTGATACTCAAACTCGCGCCGCTGCCGAAAAACTTGTCGCAGAGGTCAATGGAAAGCGCTTCGAAATCTTGGTTCATGCCCCAGAACCTGTCGTAAAGCGCCATCGAGCAAAGCAGGCATCAGCCTCTGGCGCCTCTGGCGATGGATTGCCTAGCCCAATGCAAGGAACAGTTGTAAAGATTGCAGTAGAAGAAGGTCAGAGCGTTGAGGCCGGCGATCTCATCATCGTCCTTGAAGCGATGAAGATGGAGCAGCCGCTGAACGCCCATAAGAGCGGTGTGATAAAGAACTTGAAGGCTGTTGTAGGTGAGACAGTTTCAAGTGGCACCGTTCTCTGTGACATTATTGAGGCATGACCTCAACAGAACTTCTCTATAAAGACCCAATGGCGGCGGCAACACAGGCTGCATCTGAAATCGCATCACGTACCGGGGTGCCATCGCACGATGTCGCACTTGTTATGGGCTCAGGTTGGGTAACCGCATGTGATGCCCTAGGTGAACCGGCCTATGAGTGTGATGCACATGAACTGACAGGTTTTGAAGCACCGGCGGTTGAAGGTCACTCAGGAAAAGTTCGCTCCTACATTATTGAGCATGAAGGTAAATCAATTCGTGCACTTGTATTTCTTGGTCGAACTCATCTTTATGAAGGTAAGGGTATGGAGCCAGTTGTACATGGAGTCCGAACCGCAGTTAAGGCTGGATGCAAAGTTGTTGTATTGACCAATGCTTGTGGCGGAATCAATGCGGCTTACAAGGTTGGTGAGCCAGTCCTTATTCGTGATCACATCTCACTAACTGCCCAGTCACCGCTCTCTGGTGCAACATTTGTTGACCTCACCGATCTTTACAGCAAGCGCATCCGTGAAATTGTGAAGAAGGAAGATTCTTCGCTTCAAGAAGGTGTCTATGTCCATTGGCGAGGACCTACCTATGAAACACCGGCAGAGATTTTGATGATGCGCACTATGGGCGCCGATCTCGTCGGTATGTCTACTGTGCCAGAGGCAATCGCCGCACATGCGATGGGCGCTGAGGTTCTTGGAATCTCTCTCGTATCTAATGCGGCAGCAGGAATGACGGGCGAGAAGCTCAATCACGAAGAAGTAATTGCTGCAGGCAAAGCCGCCGCAAGCCGTATGGGCGAGTTGCTGAAGAACACAATCCCAAAGCTCGTCTAACTCTTTTCAAGCGAGTAACCTGCACTTATGAATGCAGCGCTCATTGAAGAAGTAAAGGCCTGGATATCTGATGATCCAGATCCTGTTACTGCCGCACATCTACAAACACTTCTTGATGCAGGTGATGAGGCTGCGCTGACGCCGCTCTTTAGCGGCTTTCTTCAATTTGGTACTGCAGGTCTTCGTGGCCCTATCGGTGCTGGGCCATCGTGTATGAACCGCGCTGTAGTAGGTCGCGCAGCTGCTGGAATTGCAACGTATATGGCAGCTCGCGGAATGAAGTCAGTGGTTATTGGGCGCGATGCACGCTATGGATCTGAGGATTACACCCAGGAGTCTGCAGAAATCTTGAGCGGCGCCGGAATGGATGTCTACATTCTTCCCCGTCCACTTCCAACCCCGGTCCTCGCCTTTGCAACCGCCCACCTCAAATGTGATGTCGGAATCATGGTGACGGCGAGCCATAACCCTCCACAAGATAATGGTTACAAGGTTTATATCGGACCAACCGCAGATGGAATCAATTACGCCAACTCTCAAATCATCAACCCTACCGATACATATATAGCCAGTGATATCGCTGCTGTGACATCTCTGAAGTCGCTCCCCCGCGGAAAGAAGTGGACCATCTTGGGTGAAGATGTCATTACAGAATATATTCAGCGCACTATTAAATTAGCGCCGCGTCCTGGCGATATCAAAATTGTCTACACCGCGATGCACGGAGTTGGAACCGAGACGGTTCAGCGAGTCTTTAACCATGCCGGCTTTGCGACGCTCATTCTTGTAGATGAACAATGCACTCCGGATCCAGATTTCCCCACTGTCGCATTTCCAAATCCAGAAGAACCTGGTGCAATCGATTTAGCTCTTGCTAAGGCTCGTGACTTTGGAGCCGACCTTGTAATCGCAAATGATCCCGATGCCGATCGTTGCGCAGCGGCAATCAATGATCCCAAGGTTGGTTGGCGGATGCTCCGTGGCGATGAGCTCGGTGTGATCTTTGGTGAATGGATTGCTCGCACCAAACCGACCGGCACTATGGGCAACTCAATCGTCTCTTCCTCTGCACTTCGTAAAATTGCCGCCCACTATGGCGTTGACTTTAAAGAGGTTCTCACCGGATTTAAATGGTTGGCCAAGATTGAAGATCTCGCCTATGGATATGAAGAAGCGATTGGATATG
>JBEGSV010000051.1:0-3815 GCA_041179685.1 Actinomycetota bacterium | reverse complement strand
GAGAGGCCGATGAAGACCGCGCTTGTACCTGAAGATGCTGCCACAAGGCCGGCCCCAGCTGGAATAACAAATTGACCGAATCGATTTCCAGTCAGACGCGCAGAGACAGCGATCGCTCGCTCCTCAGGTTTGGTCGCCTGGGTTACAAGAGACATTGTCAATGGCTGCCCAACGCCCAGTGAGAAGCCGGCGATCAATACCAAGATTGCAAGTGTGAAAACGTTGCTAGCAAAGGCCATCGCAAAACACATCACAACAGAGATTGAGTTACTGACGACCAAGATTTGCTTTGTAGTGAAGCGATTACTCAAGGCGCCAAGAGAGAGTCGTGAGAGCATCGAAGCGCCTGCACGAATTGCGATGATGACCCCGATGGAGAATGAAGAGAACTTTTTCTCTGTACCGAAAAGCGGCAAGAAGACAATCAAAATATCGCCAACGGAGCTGATTGCAAGTGAAGTGTAAATCGCGGCAAAAATCTTTGGATTACGGATTAGCTTTCCAGCACTTCGTAGCGCTCCCCCAGAGCTAATCTCTCCTTTGACCGTTGGTCCCTCGCCTCGCCAGGTAAAGACCGGAACAAGTGAAAGAATGGAGAAAGCGAGAGCAACTGCAAATGCAGAACCAATAGATTGTGGAATTACTCCAGTTGACCCTGCAACAAGAACGGCAATGAGCGGTCCGAGAAGTTGGCCGAGAGATGCGCTAAAGGTGTAGTAGCCAAAATAATGATCATACTTATCACGTGGACTCTTCAATGAAACCATGGTCTGGCCCCCGACCATGCAGGCAAGATGTGCTGTCCCTGATAGGGCTGCAGATATAGCCAAGAGTGCGAGTGAATCTGAAAAAAGAAGAGCAGCGGAAGATAAAGCTAAGCCTGCGCTACCAAAGATTACAAAGCGCCCTTCACCAAGCGTGCCGGCCCAGCGCCCGAAAGAGAGCGCCATTAATACAGGTAGAAGTGCATAAAGGGCAGCGATTAAACCCACGACGGAGGCAGATGCATCAAGCTCGAGGGCTCGATAGGTAATCATCGGACGCAAGATGTAGATGACACCTTGCGTGATGGTCGAACTCCAGAGGAGTCTGCGAATCCAACCAGGAAGTGCCATCAGAGGTTACTGAATTACCTCTTTGCGAATCTTCTTCATGACGCGAGCGATGATTGGGGTAAAGAGAGCCATGAAGAGGACTGCGTAGAGAATCTTTGAGAGCGGTGAGGCAATCAGAGTTGAGTAATCTCCGCCGCTGATTTGGAGTGCACGTCGGAATTGGAGCTCAAGGTTTGGTCCAAGGATGAGCCCCAAGATCAATGGAGTAATCGGCATTCCAAATCGTCGGAAGAGGAATCCCACCAAACCAATTGCAATCGCAACCTGAACATCGAAGACCGATGTATTGATTGCATATGCACCGAGAAGTGCAAAGGTAACGATTCCGGCGAAGAGATATGGGCGTGGCACATGCAAGAGCTTGACCCAGAATCGCACCAGCGGAAGGTTGAGAACAAGTAGAAGTGCATTTCCGATAAAGAGAGATGCAATCAAGGTCCAGATCAGCGCGCCATTGGTAAGGAAGAGCGTTGGCCCTGGCTGAATTTGATAGGTCTGAAATGCAACGAGAATTACTGCAGCTGTTGCAGAGGTCGGAAGACCGAGCGCCAAGAGCGGAACAAGGGCACCTGCAGCGTTGGCATTATTAGCAGCCTCTGGTCCGGCAACACCTTCAATTGCGCCATGTCCAAACTCTTCTGGATGTTTCGTTAACTTCTTCTCAATCGAATAGCTAAGAAATGTTGGAACCTCAGATCCACCTGCAGGAACAACGCCGAGTGGAAAGCCGAGGAAAGTTCCGCGAATCCACGGCTTCCATGAACGCTTCCAATCCTCGCGAGACATAAGGGCCTTGCCCTTCATCGGAATCACGTTCCAACCCACCTCTTTAAAGCGGCTGGCGATATAGAGAGCTTCGCCGAGGGCAAAGATAGAGACGATGACCGGAACAGTTTCAATTCCTTCAAGAGCTGCATCGCTGCCGAAAGTTAGACGTGAAAGGCCAGATTGCAGGTCTGCACCTACCAGTCCCAATACGAGTCCAATTGCCAACGCGATAAATCCACGCAGTTGTGAGGCGCCTAAGAGAGAAGAAACAGTTGTAAATGCGACGAGCATCAACGCCACATACTCTGCAGCGCCAACCTTGATTGCAAGATCTGCAATTGATGGAGCTGTAAAGGCGAGGATTCCAGTTGCAATTGTGCCGGCTACAAAAGAACCGATTGCAGCTGTCGCAAGTGCGGCACCTGCCTGGCCACGGCGCGCCATCTTGTTGCCTTCGAGGGCTGTGATCACAGATCCAGATTCACCGGGGGTATTGAGCAAGATTGATGTTGTTGATCCGCCATACATCGCGCCGTAATAAATCGCCGCGAACATAATCAACGCAGATGCCGGACTTACTGTGTAGGTAATTGGAAGTAGAAGCGCAATTGCAAGCGCTGGACCAATTCCTGGAAGAACGCCTACGAGGGTTCCGAGAAATGTGCCGAGGAGGCCGAAACCTAAATTGCTCAGAGTGAGGGCGCTAGCAAAGCCCTCCATCAATGAGTTAAAGCTGCTCATAAGAGATCCTTAAATATTCCGGCCGGCAATTGCACATTGAGAAAACGTGTAAAAGATAGATAAACCACAGTGATGAAGAGTGTTCCAAAGATCGCTGCGCGACCATGCTTCTTATTTCCAAAGGCGACAGTGATTCCGAAGAATGTGATGGAGGCTGCGATAACAAAGCCTGCGCGCTCAATGAGAAGAAGGAATGAAAGTAGTGAACCGAAGACGAGACCAAAGGCTTTGAAATCAGTCTTGTGGATTGGTTCACCCGGTTCGACACCCTCGGGGGTCGCGACATTGCCGCGAAGGATTGAAATCATCAGCAGGGCGCTGAGTACCATCAAAATTGTGGCGATAGCGTAAGGAAAGACCTTAGGGCTAATAGTGAGATTGAAAGCTGGAAGTTCTGTACGCCAGGTATCCCAGAAAACGAGTAAGCCAAGGAGAAAGAGTGAGCCCACAAATGTGAGCTCACTCTTTCCGCCTTGTGGCAACTTGATATTAATGAGTTGTAACCAATGACTTTCTTATTACTTGACGAGCTTGAACTCGGTGAGAACGCTGATGATATCTGCGTTCTCCTTCTTGATCCATGTCTGGAATGGATTTCCTACACGGAACTCATCGATCCATGACTTAGCGACCAAAGTATCTTTCCATGATGGTGATGAGTGAAGGATGTCGATGATCTTCTGAGTGTTGAGGAGATCTGCATCTGAGAGATCTGCTGGAGCCAAGATTCCACGCCAGTTACCGAATGTGAGATCCACACCCTGCTGTACGAGAGTCTTACCCTTGATGACCTTCAGTGGCTTAGGAGATGTGATCGCAAGTGCGCGCATCTTTCCAGCAGCAACATATGAAGCGAACTCTGAAGTTCCTGAGATACCAACAGCTACACGTCCACCGATAACGTCAGGAACGAGTGATCCACCGCCTGAGTAAGGGATGTAGTTAAGGTCTGTTGCCTTAACGCCTACTGTTGCAGCAAGAGTTGCCACTGTTACGTGGTCGACTCCTCCGTAGTTACCGCCACCGATAGCAACAGACTTTGGATTCGCCTTGATATCAGCAAGGAGATCGTTGATTGTCTTGTACTTCGATGATGTTGGAACTACGAAAGCCTCAGCTTCGCGCATGACGCCAGCTACAGCCTTGGCGGTTGTAATTGAGAGCTTTGAGCCGTTGGTTGCAAGGCCACCA
>JBEGSV010000050.1:0-3189 GCA_041179685.1 Actinomycetota bacterium | reverse complement strand
TTGTTTCATCGCGAACAGAGCCAACAAATTGGCGCATTACACCGAGGCCGCCGGTGATCGAGACCTGACCTTCATCCGGAGAAATATCGCCGCAGATCATGCGAATCAGTGTTGTCTTGCCAGATCCATTCGGGCCAATTAGCGCGACCTTTGCCCCATCCCCTACACGAAATGAGACATCGTTGAGAAGTACGCGACCATCAGAGAGCGAATATTCAACCCCCGAAATATCAATATGTCCCATTTACTTCTTCGCCTTCAATTGTCCATACATATCGAAGAGATCTCCACGGCGAGCAACTGTAATCCTTGCACGCTCAAGAAGCTGGTCATCAGATGGATAGTCGACTCGATAGAGAGTTAAACCACGAGCTGGAAAAACCAGTGAATCTGAGACGCGCTCTTTATTTTCGAGTAGTTCGCTAATCCATTCTGTCGGCTTGCGCCCATCTGCAACACAGACAATTGCACCAACAAGATTGCGAACCATCGAATAACAGAAAGCATCAGCGACGACATCTGCCACCAACAATCCATCCGGAGTGCGAACCCATTGATATTTTTCAAGGGTGCGGATTGTTGTTCCACCCTGCTTAAATTTACAGAATGCCGCGAAATCATGGGTGCCGAGCAAGAGCGATGATGCTTCATTCATAACCGCTTCATCGAGATGGCGATACCAAGGCGCAACATCAAATCGCTGGGCAGGTGTGATTACCTGGTTATCGTCGAGAATCTTGTAGGTATATGCGCGGCGGAGCGCAGAGAATCGAGCGTGAAAACCTGATGGCGCATCGCTGATATTGGTGATGCGGATATCTTCATCGAGTAAGCGATTGAGCTTGTAGCGAAGATCTTTATAGGTGAGTTCGCGATCAAATGCTGCATCTGCAACATCGACGTGAATTACTTGACCGGTTGCATGGACACCAGCATCAGTGCGCCCTGCGACCACTGAATCGACATCATGGCGGACTATGCGGGCAATCGCCTCTTCCACCATATCTTGCATGGTGCGCATACCTGGTTGAGTTGCCCAGCCCGAGAAGAGGGTTCCGTCATATGCAATTGTGATGAGTAAACGACGAAACCCGCTCTCTGGGAAGAGAGCGGGTTCGGCCATTGAAATTACTTGTCGTTAGATGAGTAACGAATTACTTATCTGTAACGAGCTCGATCACTGCCATAGGAGCGTTATCGCCCTTACGTGGACCGATCTTTGTAATACGTGTGTATCCACCTTCGCGGTTAGCGAATGTTGGAGCGATCACTGTGAAGAGCTGGTGTACAACGCTCTTGTTAGCGATGCGCGCAGCAACTTCACGACGAGCTGAGAGGTCACCCTTCTTACCGAAGGTGATGAGCTTCTCGGCCAAAGGACGAAGGCGCTTAGCCTTTGCCTCTGTTGTTGTGATCTTGCCGTGCTCGAAGAGCTGCTCTGCAAGAGTACGAAGAATCAAGCGCTCATGTGATGGGCCTGAACCCAAACGAGGACCTTTAGTTGGCTTTGGCATTTGTTATATCTCCCTTATGCCTGATCCGCGTCAGCGAAGTCTTCATCTGATGCGTTGTAGTTCTGGTGTTGTGATGGATCGAAGCCTGCTGGTGAGTCCTTGAGAGACATTCCCATTGAGTGAAGCTTCGCCTTAATCTCGTCGATTGACTTTGATCCGAAGTTACGGATGTCGAGAAGATCAGCCTCTGAACGGTTAATCAACTCGCCAACTGTGTGAATGCCTTCGCGCTTCAAGCAGTTGTATGAGCGAACTGTGAGATCGAGATCTTCGATTGGAAGTGCAAGATCTGCTGCAAGAGCTGCATCGAGAACAGATGGACCCATCTCGATACCTTCTGCATCAACATTGAGTTCGCGTGCAAGACCGAAGAGCTCTACCAATGTCTTACCAGCTGATGCAACTGCATCGCGTGGCTTCATTGATGGCTTTGACTCGACATCGATAACAAGGCGATCGAAGTCTGTGCGCTGTTCAACGCGAGTTGCTTCAACCTTGTATGTGACCTTAAGGACTGGTGAATAGATTGAGTCAACAGGAATGCGACCAATCTCTGCTCCAGCTGCCTTGTTCTGAACTGCTGTTACGTAGCCACGGCCACGCTCGACAGTAAGTTCGATCTCAAGGTTTGCCTTGTCGTTAAGAGTTGCAATGTGAAGCTCTGGGTTGTGAACTTCTACACCGCTTGGGACTGCAATGTCAGCACCTGTTACAGCGCCAGCACCAGTCTTGCGGATGTAGACAACTGATGGCTCATCGTTATCTGATGAGAGAACAAGGTTCTTGATGTTGAGGACGATATCTGTGAGATCTTCCTTAACACCCTCAAGAGTTGTGAACTCGTGGAGAGCTCCGGCAACGCGGATGCTTGTCACTGCTGCACCTGGAATAGATGAAAGCAATGTACGGCGCATTGAGTTGCCGAGTGTGTAACCAAAACCTGGCTCGAGAGGCTCGATGATGAAACGTGAGCGGTTCTCGCCAATTACTTCTTCGCTAAGTGTTGGACGCTGTGCAATTAGCACTGTTGTTCCTCTTTCTTCTCACGGAAACCCACTATTTGATTTCCTAGTTAGCTACTGAAAAAAATTACTTGCTGTAGAGCTCAACGATGAGCTGCTCTTGAACCTGTGTATCGATGATTGATCGAGCAGGTACACCATGAATGATGATGCGCATCTGTGATGGCACAACCTCCATCCATGCTGGAACAGCCTTCTCACCGAACTCGGCGCTAGCGACGATGAATGGTGTGAGGTCGTGTGACTTTGGAAGAACATCGATGATGTCCATTGGAGAAACACGGAATGATGGGATGTTGACCTTCTTGCCGTTCACAAGGAAGTGACCGTGGCGTACCAACTGGCGTGCCATGTCACGTGACTTTGCGAAACCTGCGCGGAAGACAACGTTGTCGAGACGTGTCTCAAGGATGATAAGAAGGTTTTCACCAGTCTTACCCTGCTTGCGGTTAGCCTCTTCGTAATATCCACGGAACTGCTTCTCGAGTACACCGTAAATACGTGCGCACTTCTGCTTCTCACGCATCTGGAGTAGGTACTCAGATTCCTTTGAACGGCCGCGGCCGTGCTGTCCTGGTGGATATGGACGTGATTCGATCGGACACTTTGGTCCATCGCACTTTGAGCCCTTGAGGAAGAGCTTTACTTTTTCG
>JBEGSV010000049.1:0-3195 GCA_041179685.1 Actinomycetota bacterium | reverse complement strand
GCAACGCGGCGGATATAGCCGGCGCGAACAAGGAGGCGGTGGCTAGGGACCTCAGCATCAGCTGGGTCATCACGGAGGGTACGAAGAAAGAGTGTGGACATTCGCAACATGGCGCGAGCCTACCGCGTAAGTTGCAATTGATTGGTGAAGTTAAATACTAATTACGAGGTGAGAACTGTTGGTTCGCCGGAAGCGACCCCTGCTGCTTCCATCTCTTCTGCAAGGCGCATCGCCTCTTCAATGAGAGTCTCAACAATCTGAGCTTCAGGAACTGTCTTAATGACCTGACCCTTAACAAAGATCTGGCCCTTGCCATTACCTGATGCCACACCAAGATCTGCCTCCCGTGCTTCACCTGGGCCGTTAACAACACAACCCATGACAGCGACGCGAAGTGGAACAGTCATTCCCTGCAAACCTGCCTGCACTTTCTCGGCCAATGTATAGACATCAACCTGTGCGCGACCGCATGAAGGACATGAAACGATCTCAAGTTTACGTTGGCGAAGGTTGAGTGATTCGAGAATCGACATTCCAACCTTGATCTCTTCAACTGGTGGCGCTGATAGAGATACGCGAATTGTGTCGCCAATGCCTTCAGCGAGAAGGATTCCAAATGCCGTTGCGGATTTGATGGTGCCTTGGAAGATCGGACCAGCTTCGGTAACACCAAGGTGCAATGGGTAATCGCACTTGGCGGCCAAGATGCGATATGCGTTGACCATGGTCACGGGATCGTGATGCTTTACAGAAATCTTGATATTGCTAAAACCGTGCTCTTCAAAGAGGCTCGCCTCCCAGAGCGCAGATTCTGCAAGCGCCTCAGGGGTTGCCTTGCCATACTTTGCAAGAAGGCGCGGATCGAGCGAGCCAGCGTTGACACCAATACGAATAGGAATCCCGGCATCTCCTGCAGCCTTAGCAACTTCCTTGACCTTGTCATCGAATTGCTTGATATTGCCCGGGTTAACGCGAACTGCTGCACAACCGGCATCGATTGCAGCGAAGATGTACTTTGGCTGAAAGTGGATATCTGCAATCACTGGAATCTGTGACTTCTTTGCAATCTGGGCAAGTGCATCTGCATCATCTTGTGACGGAACTGCAACGCGGACAATCTGACATCCAGCTGCTGTGAGTTCGGCGATCTGCTGCAAGGTCGCATTGACATCTGATGTCAGTGTCGTACACATCGATTGAACGCTGACCGGTGAATCAGATCCAACGCCAACATTGCCAACCATAAGCTGCTTTGTCTTGCGACGTGGGGCTAGTGGCTTGAGGGGGGCGCTTGGAATTCCGAGATCTACCATGTTGCGTATTCTGCCCGATTTTTAAAGATTGAGCGAGACAGGATTGATGATGTCGGCAATTACCAGAAGTACGGTGAGAATTCCCAGCAGAATAACGACCACTCCGGTGATCGGTGTTAGCACATTCACATCGATAGGGGCTGGTCGTGGCTGCTTGCGAAGGCGAGCAAAGAGTGCGCGAACCTCATCTGCGATAGCGACTGCCATATGTCCGCCATCGAGTGGAAGAATCGGTAGAAGATTGAAGATTCCAACAAAGATGTTGAGGCTTGCAACGAGCAAGATAAATGTTGTCAGACGCTCATTGCCATTGAGCTTCTCGCTGCCCACTGCCTCGCCAGAAACTCGAGCTGCTCCGACCACGCCAACAAGTCCGTTGGGGTCACGCTCTTCATTCATAAAGGTTTGACGGAAGAGTTGTGGCACTTTGGTTGGTAACGCGATCAGTGATTTCACTGACTCTTTTGTCAGGAACCAACTAGCGCGACCTGCCTGGCTAGAAGATTCGAGGAAGCCATCTCGCTCGGTACCGAGCGCTGCGACAATACCTAAGATGTAACGTTTTGCCTCTTCGTTATATTGAGGTGCTGCAACGATTGTGATCTTCTCGCCATTGCGAAGAATCTCAAAGCGAAGTTCGGCACCCTTTGAATCGGCGATCTGCTTTGCATCTACAGACCAGTTTTCAACTGGGTTGCCATTGATAGAGAGAATCTCGTCGCCTGCCTTAAAGCCAGCAGCTTGCGCAACCGAGTTATCACTGACCTGTGCGATATTTGGAGTAAGAGTTGTATAGCCAACCGCAAAGAAGATTGAGAAGATAAGTAAGAAGCCGAGGATGAAGTGGGCGGTAGAACCCGCACCGAGAACGATGAGCTTCTTCAATGAAGATGCGCGGATGAATGCACGGCCTTCTTCACCAGCTGGCATCTCATCCGTTGGTGTCATGCCCTCGATACGACAGTAGCCACCAGCCGGAATCGCCTTGATGCCATATTCGGTCTCGCCACGCGTAATGGACCAGATGCGTCGGCCAAAACCGACGAAGAACTCTGATACTCGCATGCCGAATTTACGAGCGGTGAGGAAGTGGCCGAGTTCGTGGAACATCACTGAGGTCAGAAGCGCGAGAACAAATGCGATGATGCCGAGAATTTCCATTATGAAGCTACCTTTGCAATATGGGTTGAAGTTGCCTTTCGAGCATCCTCTTCTATAGCACTGACATCTGTGAGATCTCGGAGAATCGGGATAGAGCCCTGCTCATAATGAGCGACGATTTTCTCGACCGTTGGAATGATCTCAATAAATTTAATCTTGCCGTGCATGAAGGCTTCCACGGCTATTTCATTAGATGCATTGAAAATCGCAGGAAGCGCTCCCCCAACCGCGCCACAATGACGCGCCAATGCAACAGCTGGAAAGCGCTTCGTATCGATGGGCGCAAAGTTCCACGTTGATGCTTTGCTCCAATCAATGGGAGCAGTTGCACCTTCAGTGCGATGAGGGAAATTAATTGCCAGCGCAATAGGGCCCTTCATATTAGGAGGCGATGCCTGTGCGATGGTGGAGCCATCTCGGTATTCAACCATTGAGTGAACAACAGATTGAGGATGGATGACGGCATCAATCTGTGAATACGGAAGATTGAAGAGATGATGCGCTTCAATAATCTCTAGCCCTTTATTCATGAGGGTCGCAGAGTTAATCGTGACGACTGGACCCATCGCCCATGTTGGATGTGCCAGAGCTTCATCAAGCGTGACCTGCGAAAGATCCTCGCGATCTCTAAAAGGCCCTCCGCTCGCTGTTAATACTAGGCGCGAGATATCAGATGCTTTGTTGCCCTGCAGGCATTGCCAGATGGCAGAGTGCTCAGAAT
>JBEGSV010000048.1:0-2759 GCA_041179685.1 Actinomycetota bacterium | reverse complement strand
GGCAAAATCGCATCTCAAAGCGATCTGGTAAAAGAGTTGAAGAAGGCAGGTTTCTCAGTAACTCAGACAACTGCCAGTCGTGACCTAGAAGAAATCGGAGCTGTCCGAGGAAGAGATGGTTACACCATTGCAGATAGTGGAGATGGGTCGATGGCGAGATCAATGCCACTACCCGGTGATTTGATCCTCTCTGTTGAATCCAGTGGAAATCTCGCGGTAGTGCGAACACCGCCCGGGGGAGCGCAGTTCTTGGCTAGCGCCCTCGATCATTCAGGCATCAAGGCAATTATCGGAACAATCGCTGGAGATGACACGGTTCTTGTTGTCTCTCGAAAAGCGAGCGGCGGAGCCGAACTTGCGAAAGAATTGCTCTCCTATCGAAGTGGTAAGAAAGGTCGGAAATAATGGCGCTATGGGGCGGTCGCTTCTCTGATGGGCCGGCTGACGCCGTCTTCGCGCTCTCTCGCAGCGTGCACTTTGATTGGCGCCTAGCGCCTTACGATCTTCGGTCATCGCTGGCTCACCTCGAGATACTTCAATCGAGTGGCCTACTCACCGCTGATGTGGCGGATTCAATCCGAAAAGGCCTTAACGAACTCATCGCAGAGGTTGCTACCGGAACATTTACCGCGATTGCTAGCGATGAAGATGTTCATAGCGCGCTCGAGCGTGGATTAACCGAGAAGTTGGGCGATATCGGTGGCTCACTTCGCGCCGGACGTTCGCGCAACGACCAGGTCACGACCGATCTTCGCCTCTATGCCATTGACCATATGCTCGAAGTAGCCTCCCAGATTATTGAATTACAGAAGTCACTCATCGCAAAAGCGAGCGAGTACGGCGATGCACCCGCTCCTGGTTTCACCCACCTTCAGCATGCCCAACCAATCCTCTTTGGTCACGAAATTGCAAAGCATGCCCATGCTTTTGCTCGCGATCTTGATCGAATTAACGATTGGTTAATCCGCACTTCGGTAAGTCCGCTCGGATCAGGTGCTCTCGCTGGTTCCTCATTGCCACTTGCGCCAGAGAAAACCGCAAAGGCGCTTGGCTTCCACTCATCTGCAGCAAATAGCATCGATGGTGTTTCCGATCGCGATTTCGTTGCCGAGGCGCTCTTCATCCTTGCAATGGTAGGAAGTCACTTATCACGAATCGGGGAGGAGTGGTGTATCTGGGCGACGACGGAGTTTGGTTGGGCGAAAGTTGCAGATGCATACTCAACTGGATCATCGATCATGCCGCAGAAGAAGAATCCAGATATGGCCGAACTCGCAAGAGGTAAAGCCGGTCGACTCGTTGGAAATCTCACTGCGCTACTGACAACGCTGAAGGGACTTCCTTTTGCATACAACCGTGATCTTCAAGAGGATAAGGAACCACTCTTCGATTCCATTGATACCGTTCTTCTCGTTCTTCCTGCAGTGACTGGAATGGTTGCTACAACAGATTTTGATCGCGAGAAGATGGCGATGGCAGCACCGCTTGGTTTTTCACTTGCAACTGAGATTGCTGATTATTTGGTACGAGCTCATATCCCATTTGCTCACGCACATGAGGCGGCGGGTAAGTGCGTTGCGCTCTGCGAATCAACTGGACGCCAACTTCATCAATTAACAGATGCCGAACTTGTGCATATTCATCCCTCACTCTTGCCGGATGTACGCGATGTGCTGACGGTCCATGGGGCGCTCAACTCAAGAACAACTGTGGGTGGCACTGCGCCATCGGCCTTTAAGGCACAGCTGGAAGGGCTGAACAAGATTCTTCACACCAATAGCAATCAATTCTCCGACAAGCGGCAGGCCTTTTCGGCCATGATGGGTGCATGATGATGTCAGTAAAGAACGAGCTCCTGGAAGACCTTAAATGGCGTGGCCTCATAGCCCAGACAACAGATGAAGCCGCATTAAGTGAAGCGATGAAGAAGCCCATCACCCTCTATCTCGGCACCGATCCAACTGCACCATCAATCCATGTTGGCAATCTCGTTCCGCTCTTGGTCATGCGACGCTTTCAACTTGCCGGGCATAACCCAATTCTTCTCGTTGGGGGAGCGACCGGACTCGTGGGAGATCCAAGTGGACGCAACGATGAGCGCTCTCTCAATGACTCCGATGTTGTAGCCAACTGGGTCAATCGAATAAAGTTGCAATTATCAAAGTTCATGGATTTCGAAACTAAGAATAATCCAGCAACCATGGCGAACAACCTAGACTGGACTGCTCCAATGTCAACGATTGCATTTCTTCGTGACATTGGCAAGCACTTTAGCGTCAACCAGATGCTCAATAAGGATTCGGTTTCTTCTCGCTTAGAGAAAGATGGAATCTCGTACACCGAGTTTTCATATCAAGTACTTCAATCTATGGATTACCTTGAACTCTTTCGCCGCAGCAATTGCGTTCTTCAAATTGGTGGCTCAGATCAATGGGGAAATATCACTGCGGGTCTCGATCTCATCCGTCGCGCTGAGGGAGGAAGCGCACATGCGCTAACAGTTCCTCTGCTCACAAAGGCAGATGGAACAAAGTTTGGAAAGACTGCAGGAGGTTCAGTTTGGCTCGATCCAGAGATGACATCTCCTTATGCATTTTTCCAATACTGGTTGAATTCAGATGATGCAGATGTAATTAAGTTTATTAAGACATTCTCTTTTAAAACTCGTGAAGAAATCGAAGCGCTTGAAGCGCGTCATAGCGAGAACCCTGGTGCACGTGAAGCGCATCGTGAACTTGCACGTGAACTTACTTCTCTTG
>JBEGSV010000047.1:0-6255 GCA_041179685.1 Actinomycetota bacterium | reverse complement strand
ATCTCCGCTACGGTAATTACATTGGCAAATGCCGAAGATCTTCCCGCCCACGGTGAGGCAATTACTGCTCGATTTGAGTCGCGATGACCCAATGGCCGCAGTGGCTTCCACTCAACACCGGACTTCGCCCGCTCTCTCCATATGGCGCACCTCAGGTTCCAGCAGATGCCGTTCTCAATACAAATGAAAGCCCCTTCGCGCTCTCTCCTGTGCTAGCAAAGGCGATCGCCGCAAGAGTTGAAGTTGTTGCGACTGATCTCAACCGTTATCCAGATCGAGATGCAAATCTTCTTCGATCAGGTTTGGCAGAGTTCGTTAACTCGCTCTCTCACACCTCATTTACCTTGAAAAATATTTGGGCTGCCAATGGCAGCAATGAAATCATCCAATCCCTCTTTCTTGCATTCGGTGAAAAAGGGGCAATTGGTTTCACACCTTCATATTCGATGCACCCACTTATTGCTCGCGTTACACAGACTGTGTGGCGTGATGGCCAGCGTCGAGCAGATTTTTCGCTCGATATTGACATCGCCAAAGAAGAGATTGCAAAGTCTGCACCATCGCTCACTTTCATCACGACCCCCAATAATCCAACTGGAACATCGATATCCATCTCTGAGATCGAGGAATTAGCTCAGGTTGTTCCGGGTTTATTGGTCGTCGATGAGGCATATGCCGAGTTCTCTGATGAGATATCAGCGGTGACGCTCATTGAGAATCATCCAAATGTCGTTGTGATTCGCACGATGAGTAAAGCCTTCTCTTTCGCAGGCGCACGAGTTGGTTATTTAGTGGCAGACCCAGTTGTGATTGATTCGCTCTTCTTGGTGCGATTGCCCTATCACTTGAGCGCACTTACCCAGGCAGCTGCAGAGGTTGCTCTTCAATATCGTGAAGAACTATTGGGCAATGTCGCCACCTTGATTAAAAGCCGTGAGTGGGTAGCAGGCGAGCTCAACAAATTAGGATTAACAGTCCTCCCGAGCAAGGCAAACTTCCTCTTGTTCTCAGGATTTGATATTCCAGCACCACTTCTCTGGAAATCACTCTTGGATGCCGGTGTCCTCATTCGCGATGTGGGATTATCAGGCTACTTGCGAGTGACTATCGGCAGTGAGGCCGAGAATAAGCTCTTTATCGAAGCGCTATCACAGATACTTGTAGGCGCTCAAGATTCACAGAAATCATAGAAGAAAAAATGGAGACCACCATGAGACATGCACGAGTAGAGCGCACCACTAAGGAATCTAGCGTCCTCGTAGACCTCACCCTTGATGGCACCGGTGAAATTTCAGTCGATACCGGAGTCCCTTTCTTCGATCACATGATGTCTCAACTCGGTAAGCACTCAGGTTTTAACCTAACCATCAAAACGAGCGGTGATATCGATGTCGATTCACACCACACAGTTGAAGATACCTCTCTCGCTTTTGGCCAGGCGCTCCGCGAAGCACTTGGAGATAAGGCGGGTATCCGACGCTTTGGCGATGCCATGGTTCCTTTAGATGAAGTTCTTGTTCAGGCAGCAGTCGATCTCTCTGGTCGCCCATATTTAATTCATCGCCAGCCAGAGATTGTCGAGCTCATCGGCACATTCGATACCACGCTTGGCCGCCATATCTGGGAGTCCATCGTGGCTGAAGCTCGAATCGCTCTCCACGTTCGCGTTCTTGAAGGTCGCAATGCGCACCATGTCTTTGAGGCGCAATTTAAAGCGGTTGCTCGCGCACTTCGTGATGCAGTTGCAATTGATGGCCGCACCTCAGGTATCCCATCGACAAAGGGCACGCTCTAGTTGATTGCAATTCTCGATTACGGATCCGGAAACCTTCGTTCGGCACTTCGGGCCTTTGAGCGCGCAGGAAAAGATGTTCAACTCACTTCTGATTACAACGTCGCGCTAGAAGCAGAGGGTCTCGTGGTCCCAGGGGTCGGTGCCTTTGGCGCATGTATGCAAGGTCTGAAGTCGGTGCGAGGCGATCAATTGGTACGTGAACGTTTTGCTCAAGCTCGCCCCACGATTGGCATCTGTGTTGGGATGCAGATTCTCTTTGCAGATGGCGTAGAACATGGAGACTATCCGGGGGTTGGAATATGGCCGGCTACAGTCGAAAAGTTAGAGGCGAAAGTCTTGCCACATATGGGGTGGAATACAGTTGAGGTGGCCCCAGGAAGCTCTCTCTTCCAAGGAGTCGAAGGCGAATCTTTCTACTTTGTACATTCATATGGAGTAACAACTCCAATTGATTCGCCAGCGCTCCAATCATGGACAGAGTACGACCATCGCCTACTTGCTGCTATTGAAGATGGCGCTTTCTCTGCTACACAATTTCATCCAGAGAAATCAGGCGATGCAGGTCTGCATCTGATCAAGAATTGGGTATCAACGTTATGAGTTACTTAGAACTTCTCCCAGCAGTTGATGTTAAAGATGGTCGCGCTGTCCGCTTAGTGCAAGGGGAATTAGCTGCTGAAACTTCATACGGTTCACCACTCGATGCAGCGCTTGATTTTCAATCATCAGGTGCTGAGTGGATTCACTTGGTTGACCTCGATGCAGCATTTGGACGCGGCGAAAATAGCGCGCTCTTAGCTGAAGTGATTGGCCGTCTTGATATCAAAGTCGAACTCTCTGGTGGGATTCGCGACGATGAATCTCTCCGACGAGCACTGGCAACAGGATGCCGACGAGTTAATCTCGGAACTGCCGCTCTTGAAAACCCAGAGTGGACCTCCTCTGTCATTAGTGAATTTGGCGATCGAATTGCTGTTGGCCTAGATGTTCGTGGCCACACACTGGCTGCCCGTGGGTGGACTGAAGAGGGTGGCGATCTCTTTGAGACGATCGAACGACTCGAACGTGATGGCTGTGCGCGCTACGTCGTAACAGATGTAACAAAGGATGGAACACTCAAAGGCCCCAATCTAGAACTTCTCCGCGAAGTCTGTGCCGCAACAAAGAAGCCCGTAATTGCCAGTGGGGGAATCTCATCGCTCGACGACATCGCAGCTCTAAGCGCTCTTCGATCTATTGGCGTTGAAGGTGCAATTGTTGGAAAGGCTCTCTATGCCGGAGCGTTCACCCTCGAGCAGGCGTTGGAACTAACAAAGAAGTGACACTCTCAGTTCGCATTATTCCCTGCCTCGATGTGACAGATGGTCGAGTCGTTAAAGGCATCAACTTTACAAATCTGGTCGATGCTGGCGATCCAGTTGAGATGGCCTCTCTCTACAACAGTGAAGGTGCAGATGAGCTCACCTTTCTCGATATTTCAGCGAGCGTCGCCGGAAGAGATACCACCCTTGAAGTAGTTCGAAAGACTGCCGAGCAAGTCTTTATTCCGCTGACAGTCGGTGGTGGTATCCGTTCAGTAGATGATGTGGACCGTCTGCTTCGAGCAGGAGCCGATAAAGTTTCTATCAACACCGCCGCTCTCGTGCGTCCAGAATTAATTGCAGAGATTGCCGATCGTTTCGGCTCTCAAGTTCTCGTGCTCTCAGTTGATGCTCGTCGAGCAAATACCGATTCTGGTTTTGAGGTAACAACGCATGGTGGTCGTGAGAGCGCAGGAGTCGATGCTCTCGCCTGGGTGGAAAAGGCATGTGCACTTGGTGTCGGTGAGATTCTTCTTAACTCGATGGATGCTGATGGTACTCGCGCCGGGTATGACCTTGGAATGATCAAAGCTGTCCGAGCTGTCTCTCAAGTTCCCTTGATTGCTAGTGGTGGGGCTGGAAGTCAGGAAGATTTCGCTGCTGCCCTCGATGCTGGGGCCGATGCGCTCCTTGCCGCATCAATCTTCCACTTTGGTATCCATCGAATTGGCGATATCAAGAGTTATCTCGATCGCAGCGGCTATCCAGTGCGCATCGCTGGCCATCGCTAAGGCAGAATAAGACCATGACAATCGAGCTTTCACCGCAGGTGAGTGCCATGCTTAAGGATGGAATCGATCTCATCCCGGCCATCGCACAAGATTCGGTGACGGGTGAAGTCTTGATGCTCGCTTATATGAACGCTCAATCTCTTGCGATCACTCTCGAGACAGGTCGAGCTACCTATTGGTCGAGAAGTCGCAATGAACTCTGGGAGAAAGGCGCTACCTCCGGCCACACTCAGCGAGTGCTCGCTATAGCAATTGATTGCGATGGCGATGGCCTTCTCCTCAAGGTGGAACAAGTTGGCGCGGCCTGTCACACCGGCGATCGCACCTGTTTTCACCGTGAGATTCATCCACGAGAGATTGAGTTGTAGCCACTGTGAATCTAGAGGAATTTCGTACTTACGCTAGAGATAACAATGTCATTCCGGTCTATCGCCGGGTATTGGCCGATAGCGAAACTCCACTTGGGCTCTATAAGAAGCTAGCGAAGAACAATCCAGGAACTTTTCTCCTCGAATCAGCCGAACACGGGGGAGTCTGGTCACGTTACTCATTTATCGGAGTGAGAAGCCAGACCACGCTCACTGAACGTGATGGGAAGGCGGATTGGCTTGGAACTCCACCGGCAGGAGTGCCTCAAGGAATGGATCCACTCCAAGCGCTCAAGCTCGCTGTCGCACATTTAAAGACACCCGTTATACCGGGGTTGCCTCCACTTACAGGTGGACTTGTTGGTTACATGGGATATGACGCAGTTCGTAAATTAGAGAATATTCCATCGCTCGCTCTAGATGACCTCAACCTTCCAGAGATTGCATTTATGCTCACTAGTGATCTCGCAGTCATGGATCACAGCAATGGAACAGTGACACTGATTGCCAATGCAATCAATTGGGATGGTTCCGATAATCGCGTTGACGAGGCCTTTGCAGAGTCGCAAGAGCGCCTTGAACGGATGTATCAAGATCTGCAGAGCCCACTTGCAGGTGATGTCAGTGATATCCCAGAATTTTCTCGACCTGAATTTGATCGCAACATCACCGCTGAAGAATTTCGGGCAAAGGTTGAAATTGCTAAGGAAGAGATTCGCGCAGGTGAAGCTTTTCAAATTGTAATCTCACAGCGCTTTGCAACCGAAGCAAAGGCCGATGCGCTCGATATCTATCGCGCCTTACGCCTGAGCAATCCAAGTCCCTATATGTATCTCTTCCGATTCGCTGGCGGTGTTGATGTAGTTGGTTCAAGTCCCGAGGCGCTCGTGAAGGTAACCGGTCGTGAAGTTATGGTGCATCCGATTGCCGGAACAAGAAAGCGCTCCAGCTCGATCGAGGAAGATATCCGTCTCGGGGAAGAGCTGCTCGCTGATCCCAAAGAGCGAGCAGAGCACTTAATGCTCGTTGATTTAGGTCGCAATGATGTCGGGCGAGTCTGCACACCGGGTTCAGTAGAAGTGATCGACTTTATGCATATCGAGCGCTATTCACATGTGATGCATATCGTCTCGACGGTAATCGGTGAACTTTCTGATGGCGCAGCGCCGATTGATGCGCTCTTCTCTGTTTTCCCAGCCGGAACACTCTCTGGAGCGCCGAAGCCTCGAGCTATGGAGATCATCGAGAGACTCGAACCGACTCGACGTGGGCTCTACGGTGGAGCAATCGGGTACTTCGACTTCACTGGAAACATTGATACTTGCATTGCCATTCGCACTGCCTTGATTAAAGATGGCGTTGCATATGTACAGGCAGGTGCAGGAGTCGTTGCTGATTCCGATCCAGAGGCTGAGAATCAAGAGACCATCAATAAGGCAGCTGCCGTTCTGACGGCAATCAATACAGCGAATGCGATGCGTGGATAATTATGTGGAAGTTAAATATCTCAATTCTTCTCGTCGCAATTATTGCAATTTCAATCAGTCGAAGAATGCGCCTTTCTCCAAAGTACGAGAGAGGCGATAAGAAGATCAGAGAGATCTCAGATTGGACCTCACTTGATCGAGGAATCGATCCCACAATTAAGGATGGGGATAAGTGAGCGTTCTAGATTCGATCATTGAGGGCGTCCGGGAAGATTTAGCTGCGCGCCGACTTCCGCTCTCTCAATTACATGAGCAGCTATCACAGGCGCCAAAGGTGATTGATGCACATGAACGTTTACTTGCAGCCCCAATGACTGTGATTGCAGAGGTCAAGCGCGCATCTCCGAGTAAAGGTGCCTTGGCGGCCATTTCTGATCCACGCGCATTAGCGGCTCAGTATCAGGAGGCGGGAGCTGCAGTAATTAGCGTACTTACAGAGCAGCGACGCTTTGGCGGTTCGCTCGAAGACCTTGTTGCTGTTCGTTCTGAAGTAGAGATTCCAATACTACGTAA
>JBEGSV010000046.1:0-8856 GCA_041179685.1 Actinomycetota bacterium | reverse complement strand
GTTGCCTACATCAGCGGCCTTGTGACGATTGATCCCGATGATCGAGTACTTCCAACTCATCAATTCGATATCTGGCTCTCGCAAGCCGCATCCGTGAAGTGGGAGAACTTAGTTTCAGCTTGGTTAATCACATCGCGTATGAGTGGATTAGCGGCTGCACCGATGGGACCAGAGCTTGATCGAAGCTCTGCTGCAACGATTCGTAGAAAAGTCCTTTCAATTATTGAAGGTGCAGAAGGAATATCACCTGCGCTCTCTTCTCTCGTTGCAGCGACTCAATGGAGCCTTCCATATCGACGTACCGGCGGCATCCCCGCAGAGCAGATTGGTTGGATTGCACGTGAGGCAGAATGGTTAGGCATAACCGGCCAAGGCGCACTTTCTCAATATGGCAAGCTCCTTTTAGCTGGAGAAGATCTCGATATCGTCGATGCTGATCTTCCAAAGACGGTGGATCACATACTTATTCAAAGCGATAACACTGCTATCGCACCGGGTCCTCTCGAGCATGAGCTCTCTCAAGAGCTCGATCTCATTGCAGATATCGAATCTCGAGGCGCTGCCACGGTATTTCGATTTAGTGAATCATCGCTGCGTCGCGGTCTAGATCATGGTCGTACAGGCGAAGAAATTCTTGCCTTCTTAAAGAAAACTTCTAAGACACCGGTTCCGCAACCGCTTGAATATCTCATTGGAGATATCTCAAAGAAGCACGGCAAATTACGCGTTGGAAATGCATCTTCGTTTATCCGCTGTGAAGATACGGCTCTCATTACCCAGATCATCAAAGATAAGAAGGTTGAGGCGCTCGGACTTCGTCGCATTGCACCTGAAGTTTTGATCTGCACACATGATGCTCATGATGCAATGAACATATTGCGTGCTGCTGGTTATCTTCCCGCTGGTGAAGATTCGCAGGGATTGCTTCTCAGTGGACCTCGCATCCAACGTGCTCAGACGAAGGCGCGTCCTCCTCGTATCGTCGGAGAATTTGAGCAACCAGAGCGCCACTTACTTGAGACTGCAATTCGAACTATTCGCACCGGCGAGAAGTCATCTGCAAAACAGAGCACATTGCGCGATATCTCAACTGAAGCGCTTGGCTCACTTCCGCGCACCACTGCAAATGAAACGCTAGAACTGCTCACTCGATATTTGACTGAGACCCCTACAAAATCTCTCTCAATTGGATATGCCGATAACAATGGGCTCGTCTCACATCGAATTATCGACCCGCTCAAGATTTCTTCGGGATCGCTGATGGCTAAAGATCACGCTACTGGCGAGGTCTTAACCTTCAGAATCCCTCGAATAACCGGAGTGGCAGCGTTATGACGAGCCAGATGAGCGCCGAATACGGCAGACTTACCCCCATGTTGGCTGCAATCGAAGCGCTGGTGAAGTGCGAATCTCCTAGTGAAGATATCGATGCCTGCCGCTCTGTTGTCGCACTTGCCAGTGACATTGCCACCAGGGTCCTCGGTACTCCCGCACAGATAAAAGAGATTGAGGGACGTCCCGTCTTCTGGTGGGGCAGCGAACGTCCAAAGGTTCTTCTGCTCGCCCATCTCGACACCGTCTGGCCCGTAGGTTCTTTCAATCCACTCTGGAGCGTTGAAGGCGATGTTGTTCGCGGCCCTGGAGTCTTTGATATGAAGGCGGGATTCGTACAAGCTCTCTATGCACTTAAGGGAATTAGTGGCGATGTTGCACTCGTCGCCACGACCGATGAAGAAATCGGTAGCCACAAGTCAAAGGCGCTGATCAAGGATTTATCCGCCACCGCTGATGCTGTTCTTGTTCTAGAGGCATCACTTGATGGCAAGGTGAAGACAGGCCGTAAAGGAACAGCGATGTTCCAGATTTCAATTCATGGAAAGGCATCTCATGCCGGCCTCGAGCCAGAGAAGGGCATCAATGCAACAACTGAAGTTGCACATGTGATCCTTGCGCTAGCAGCGCTGGAAAATCCTGAACATGGCACAACCGTTGTCCCAACGATGCTGCACGCAGGAACAACTATTAATACAGTTCCTGATTTAGCTGTTCTAGAAATTGATGCTCGCTCGTTCTCGCAAGATGATTTGCAGCGCGTTGATACTGCGATTAAGAATTTACAGCCCAATCTTTCAGGAGCGCGTATCGAAGTTGCTGGTGGATTACATCGCCCTCCCCTACAACCTTCTGCAACGGTTGAGTTATATGCAATCGCAGAGAAGGTCGCTGCAGAGATAGGTATCTCTCCCCTAGGTTCTGCTGAAGTTGGCGGTGCAAGTGATGGCAACTTTGCTGCGGCAGCCGGTGCTCGTGTACTCGATGGTCTCGGCGCTGTTGGCGGCGGCGCACATGCAGCAAATGAATGGGTGAGCCTTTCTAGCATCGAACCCCGAAGCGCCTTCTTACACGCCTTTATTAAAGAACTTCTCGCATGAGCGACGGACCACTTATTGTTCAGAGCGATAAGACGCTCTTACTCGATATAGATCATCCGCTATCTGTCGAATGTCGCCGTGCAATTGCACCCTTTGCAGAGCTCGAGCGTGCACCGGAACATATGCACACGTACCGCCTTACCAATCTCGGCCTCTGGAATGCACGCGCTGCTGGCCATGATGCAGAGATGGTTATTGATACCCTCATTAAATATTCACGTTACGCGGTGCCGCATGCACTTCTCATCGATGTCGCAGAGCAGATGTCTCGCTATGGTCGTCTTCGCTTGGAAGCTGATCCAATTCATGGCCTCATTCTTGTCACAACTGATACTGCTGTTTTAGAGGAAGTTATCCGCGCTAAGAAAATTGCTCCGCTATTGGGTGCGCGAATCGATAATGAAACTATTGCAGTTCATCCCAGCCAACGCGGTGCGATTAAACAATCGCTACTTCGCCTTGGTTGGCCCGCAGAAGATTTTGCAGGCTATGTCGATGGCCAAGCACATCCAATTGAATTGAAACAAAATGGTTGGAAGATTCGCGAATACCAAGAGCATGCCGCTGAAGGTTTCTGGCATGGCGGTTCAGGAGTCGTTGTCCTTCCTTGTGGCGCCGGAAAGACAATCGTTGGCGCGGCGGCTATGGCTCATGCACAAGCAACAACGTTGATTCTCGTGACCAATACGGTCGCGGCTCGCCAGTGGCGCGACGAACTCTTAAAGCGCACCTCCCTCACCGAAGATGAGATCGGCGAATACTCGGGATCTAAGAAAGAGATTCGTCCGGTAACTATCGCGACCTACCAAGTGATGACAAAGAAGAAGAATGGCGTCTACGCCCATCTCGATCTCTTCGATAGCCATGACTGGGGTTTGATTATTTACGATGAGGTTCACCTATTACCTGCGCCCATCTTCCGCTTTACCGCTGATATCCAATCTCGGCGTCGCCTTGGATTGACTGCGACTTTGGTTCGCGAAGATGGCATGGAGGGCGAAGTCTTCTCACTGATCGGGCCTAAGCGCTTCGATGTTCCATGGAAAGAGATTGAAGCGCAGGGATATATCGCTCCTGCCGAATGTATTGAAGTCCGAGTAAACCTCACTGAAGCCGAGCGTCTTGCCTATGCAACTGCAGAGCCGGAAGAGCGTTACCGCTACTGCGCCACAACTCGAACAAAGAGAGATGTCGTTCAAGAGCTGGTTAGCCTCCACGCAAAGGAGCAGATTCTTGTTATCGGCCAATACCTCGATCAGTTAGATGATCTTGGTGAAACTTTGGGCTGCCCGGTGATCCAGGGATCAACTCCACAGAAAGTCCGTGAAGAGTTATTCCAATCTTTCCGCACCGGCGAGATTACCTGTCTTGTAGTTTCAAAGGTTGCTAACTTCTCTATCGATCTTCCGGAAGCGACTATCGCGATTCAGGTTTCAGGTGCATTTGGATCACGTCAAGAAGAGGCGCAGCGACTTGGTCGCGTACTTCGCCCAAAGGCAGATGGTCGTGGTGCACGTTTCTATTCAGTCGTATCTCGCGACACTATCGATCAAGACTTTGCACAGAACCGCCAGCGCTTCTTAGCTGAGCAGGGTTACAGCTACACAATCATTGACGCTGACGATGTTTTTCAAGGGAAGATCTAAAGCGAATCGGATCTACCCGCCAGAAATCATGGTGCTCACCATCGATATGTGTAACGGGAACTTGCTCGCCATAGAGCTTCTCTAACTCGGGGTTTCCGTCGATATAGATAATCTCAATCTCAAAGGCCAACTCTTCGCGCAGGCTCTCAAGAATATTCACAGCATCTTCGCAGAGATGACAGCCGTGGCGAGAGTAAACGGTGACCATAGAGAAATTCTCTCACCCTGATAGCGTTACCCGCTATGAGCAGCCTAATGAAGCGCACCACTCGAGGCGCTCTTCTCATCGCTTTGATAGCAGGGCTTATAACTCCCTTGCAGGCGCAAGCGCTGACTCCATTTCTTCAACGAGAGGCCACCCAATGGGGCCACGTTTACGCCGGCCCCAACACAACGGTTAAGCAGAGCCCGCGCGAAAAAGTTGCATTCGTTGAGAGCAAATCTAAATTTGTTGTTAACTATAAGAATTTTCCGGAATGGGCAAAGAAGGATTTCCAGGCCGCGGTAGATGTCTGGTCGCAAAACTTCGCCTCTGCTGTTCCCATCACAATTGATGCAACATGGACACGGATCGGATCATTTGGAGTCCTCGGTAGCGCTCGTCCAGGAAGCTACTTCGCAGGTTTCGATAAAGCTCCAGATTCAAGCCTCTGGTATCCATCAGCACTTGCTAATGCGCTTGCTGGAAAAGATTTGGATCCAAAGCAGTCTGAGATGGTTATTCAAGTTAATTCATTGGCAGAGTGGAACACTCGCAACGACGGGATTTCTCACCCAAACGAATATGACCTTCAATCTGTCTTCTTACATGAAATGGGACATGGGCTCGGATTTCTCTCAACCGATTCCTACGACTCATTCTTTGGTTACGGAAGCATTGATCAGCCAACCCCCTTTGATGCTTATGTGCAGGTAGAAGATGGTCGCCGTCTCGCTGATTTGCCTTCACCATCACTTGAGTTAGGTAAGGCGCTGCGCTCTCCTTTGGTCTGGTCAGGTCCCTTAGGTATCGCTGCAAATGGTGGAACAAAGCCTTTGTTGTATTCACCAAGTAAATATGAAGAAGGCTCATCCGTGAGCCACCTAGATGAAGCATCTTTCTCAAAATCGGCACTTGATGCAGTGATGACCCCCAACTTAGATGCCGGTGAAATCTTTCACCATCCAGGACCTCTCTTATTAGCTATGATGGAAGATATGCGCCGCAAGCCTCCAGTAGGTATCGCGGTCGGTATTCCTTCTGCAGTCCGAAATCTCACTGCCCTCGTTGCAGATGGTTCGGCAATCGTGACATTTGATCCTCCAAGCAATGCTCGTACTGCGCAGATAACAAGCTATTCCGTGCGTAATCTGAAGACAAATCAAATTAAATCAACAACTGCATCTCCAGTTACATTTACTGGATTGAAGAATGGCACTTCATATACCTTTGCAGTTACTGCATCTAACTCCAATGGCAGCTCGGATCCCGTGGTCACCGCCGCCGTGACGCCGCAGCCAAGTTGGAAGCGATTCATCATTGACTCAAAGAGTGATGCCAAATTAGTTGCTAGCGCGACTTTCAATGGCCAGCCAGCGCTTACTTACATCGATTCAAAGAGCGGTGACCTCAAACTCGCGACATGGAGCGGAACTGTCTGGGTAAAGGTCACAGTAGATGGCGCTGGTGGTTCCTCTGGGCGTACCAACAGCGATATTAAAGGTGCGCTCTCGATGTGCGTCAACGGCAGCGGAAAGAAGCAGACGCTCCACATCTTCTACTCTGATAATCAAAATACTGATCTTCGCTACGCGAAATTCGATGGCAAGAAATTTACTTACGAAATCGTAGATGGCGATGCCCCTCAGGTAAATAATTACGAAGATCCTCTCCGTGTTCGCACAGGGTCAGATCTCAGCGTATCTAGCGCATGTATTGCATCAGCAAGTGGAGTTCAAGTTTTCTATCGTGATGAGAGCCAAGGCATTCTCCTTGGAGCAGTGAAGACCAACTCTGCTAAGAGCTGGAGCTACGAGCTTGTTGATGGCGATCGGAAGACAGATAACCGCACGACTGGCGATGTGGCATTTCACCTGAAGGCAGCCTTTGACGGAAAGATGAGTTACGTCATCTATGACTCAATCTTGACCATTAATCAGAAGAAGGAAGCCACTACCGGCGAAGTTCGTCTTGCAACTCGCACAAATCTTTCGAGCACGGGTTGGAGCTATCAGACACTTGATGCATCATCTGGAGCTGCACCACTTTCAGGCTATGACGTCGCTCTAGGAAAGAACATCAACGGCATCTTTGCCACCTGGCTCTCTGCTACATCCACATCCCTTCCAAGCGCTAACCGAGTTCGCTGGAGCTATATCTCGAGAGAAATCACTGAAAATAGCGTGACGACGGAAGGTTTTGGAAAGCCAGGAAAGTTCCTCGCAACTGATGGGTCAATGATCGCATTTAACTGCGAGAAGCGGTTATGCGCTCTCGATACTTCAAAGAGCCAGGCAAAGATTTCTTTTGTTGCGGCAAGCGAAAACCCAGATGGAATAAGTTCCACCTGGGTTGTCGTAAACCGTGTGAAGTATCTCGTAGCTGGAATCAATGGCCAGCTATCGATGCTCCGTTCCCAATAAGAATTACTAGGAGCTATTACTTAGCGTTACGGCGCTGAATACGTGTCTTCTTCAGAAGCTTCTTATGCTTCTTCTTAGCCATACGCTTGCGACGCTTCTTGATAACGGAACCCATAAGTCACGCTCTTCCTAGTAGTTGTGCAGAGAACAAATTGAACTGGTGTAGTTCGATGGCAAAGGTTACCGCGAAGCGAGGGTAAAAATCGAAACGGTCCCATCTGCTGAGCTGGCTAGACCAACAACCCCTCGCGCCGCTGAATAATGGAGCGATATCGGGGTCACAAGGCCTGGCAGGGCCGTTGCAGCCTTCATGACGCCCTTACCGTCGAAGGTGATCACGAGTAACGATGGCTGGCTTGGCCTCCATCCAGAAACCCCCGTGATTGCTGAACGACTTGTGAAGGCAATATAAGAGTTTCCATTTGCAGTCAACGTTGTCGATGCACCTGTGCCCGGAACTCTGAGAGTCCATGACGGTGCAAATGCTGTTGTGAATTTTGTAATTGCAGTTTCAACGCTCTTTCCAGTCACTACCGGACCACTTAAGAGATGAGCAGCATCTCCGGAGACCCAACTACGAGATGCCTTTAAAGCAGAACTACGAACCAGTGATGTAATTGCGCCGCTCTTTGACAGCTTGATGAGCACCCCATCACGAAGACCCGCAACTTTCTTACCGGCAAGCGTCTCTGCACTTGATCCAAAGAGCGAGATAGTCCCATCTGAATTTCGAGATAGCGCATTGAGCTCTGTTTTACTTGTTCCGATGGTAATCATCTTTCCAAAGTTTCCAGATGCTGTCGCACTGATAACGAAAGATTTGGAATCTTGCGATCCAATTATTGAAACCCCAGAATTTGTGGCGGAGATGGCGGTAACTAACGGAACGCTCTTCATTGAAAAGGTAAAGCTGCCGATTAGATCTCCGGTGGCAGAAATCTTCCAGAGCGCTAAATTATTCATATCGCTACGTAGATTGAGCCCAGCTTCAACACTGACTAAATCTGGATTATCAATTCCGACCGTAGGTGTCAGGGTCTCTGAAGGAGTGATTGAAGCTGCGCTACCTGCTAGCCAAATATTTCCTTGCGGATCAATAATTGCAGCGGTCGCAACTTCATCAACCCCTGAATCAATTATGCGCTGCCATAACTGAGTTCCTGTGAGGTCTACTGAATTAACTTGGATATCAGAGCTCTTAGCGGAGGGATTTGAGATAAAGATCGAGCTCTTCGGCGTTGCTAGAAAGAGTTCTGTGCCTACCGGCGATGAATAAATTGATCCCAGTTGAACCGGAATCGCCTTCGGTGCTGCATGGGCGCTTGGTAATGTGACGCTAACAATGAGCGCGAGGATCGCAACGCGTTTCATCTTAGGCAAGTTCTTGTGAGCGCTTTGCAGCGGCGGCCATTGCTTGAGCAACTATCTCGTTGAGACCCGAAGAGCTAAATGAGGAAAGTGCGGCAGCGGTGGTGCCGTTTGGACTTGTGACTTTTTCGCGGAGCGTGGTCGGAGAATCTCCAGAACCTTCAAGGAGCGCTGCCGCGCCTACAATCGTTTGAATCGTCAGGAGCGTGGCATCTTCACGCGAGAGACCGAGTGCAAGAGATCCTTCGATCATCGCCTCAACAAAAGCGAAGAAATATGCAGGTCCTGAGCCGCTCGTTGCAGTTACGGCATCTTGAAGACTTTCCGGAACTTCAATTGCTCTGCCGGTGGCTGCAAGGAAAGTCGCTACAAAGGAGCGTTGTTCATCTGTCACCCCTGCGCCTAAAGAGTATCCGGATGCACCTTTACCAACGAGTGCCGGGGTATTTGGCATGACTCGAATGATTGGATTCGATTTTCCAAGCCCGCTCGCAATAGATGCAATCGTCTTACCGGCAGCAAATGAGATCACCAGCGAATCGGTTGAAATGTGAGGCGCCAACTGTGCAAGCGTGGATTCCATATCTTGTGGCTTCACGACTAAGAGAATCGTCGACGCACCAGCTGCTACTTCAGTAAGATCCTTATGGCTAATTGAATAACGAGCAGTTAACTCTGCCGCCCGTTCTGCACGCTTTTCAGCGAAGGAGATATCTCCGGGCTTTACACCGCTGCGAATAAGGGCGGCGATGAGAGCTTCTCCCATAACACCTGCACCTATTACTCCA
>JBEGSV010000045.1:0-5313 GCA_041179685.1 Actinomycetota bacterium | reverse complement strand
CAGTCGATGAACCACTCCTCGAAGTTTCAACCGACAAGGTTGATACAGAGATCCCATCACCTGTTGCCGGTGTATTACAGAAGATAGTTGTCGGCGTCGATCAGACTGTTCCAGTCGGAGCCGAGCTTGCTGTCATCGCTGATAGTGCAAACGCATCAGCCCCAGCACCGGTTGCCGCTGCACCAACTCCCCCTCCAGCTCCCGCTCTCGTTGAGACACCTGCGCCAGTTGCTGCAGCAATTGTAGAAACTCCAGCTCCTGTTGTAGCGCCAGATGCTTCAGCTTCGGCAGGTACTGTCATCACAATGCCAGCCCTCGGTGAATCTGTCTCTGAAGGCACAGTCACACGTTGGCTTAAGAACGTTGGCGATTCGGTTGCAGTTGATGAGGCGCTGCTCGAAGTATCTACCGACAAGGTTGATACCGAGATTCCTTCACCAGTTGCAGGTGTACTCCTAGCAATTGATGTTCCGGTTGATACAACAGTTCCAGTAGGTGCTCGTCTTGCGCTCGTTGGCGCTGCAAACGGTGCAGCACCTGTTGCTCCAGCTCCAGTTGCGCCAGTGGCTACACCAGCTCCTGTGACTCCAGCTCCAGTCGCAGCTGCACCAGTGACTCCTCCACCGGCTCCGGTTGCTGCTCCTGCAGCGCCTGTGGCTGCACCAGCAGCGCCTGTTTCGCAGCCGGCAGATGCTTATGTGACACCAATTGTTCGCAAGCTTGCAAATGATCTTGGCGTAAACCTAGCCTCAGTCAATGGCACGGGTATCGGTGGACGTATCCGTCGTGAGGATGTGCTCTCCGCATCACAAACTAACAGTGCGGTGTCGGGGGCTCCAGCTCAAGGAAATACCTCTGTCGTTGCCTCTACTCCAAAGTCAGCGCCAGTAGTTGCAGCATCTCCACTTCGCGGAACAACCGTGACGATGTCACGTCTTCGTAAGGTAATTGCAGCTCGCATGGTCGAGTCACTTCAGGTATCTGCACAACTTACAACAGTGATTGAAGTAGATGTAACAAAGATTGCGCGACTTCGCGATCGCTCAAAGGCGACATTTGAAGCACGAGAAGGTGTCAAGCTCTCATTCCTTCCATTCTTTGCCGTCGCAACATGTGAGGCGCTGAAGCAACACCCAGTTCTCAACTCTTCAGTTGAAGGCGATCAAATCATTTACCACGGCGCAGAACACCTTGGTATTGCTGTCGATACAGAGCGAGGTCTCCTCGTTCCAGTTATTCACAATGCTGGTGATCTCAATATGGGTGGCGTTGCACGCAAGATCGCAGACCTTGCAGCTCGCACTCGCGATAACAAGGTAACTCCTGATGAGCTCGGTGGTGGAACATTTACCTTGACCAACACTGGTTCACGTGGAGCGCTCTTTGATACTCCGATCATCAATCAGCCACAAGTTGCAATCCTCGGTCTTGGTGCAGTTGTGAAGCGCCCAATGGTTGTAAAGGGTGATGATGGTGGCGAATCAATCGCGATCCGTTCTATGGTCTATCTAGGCCTTTCTTACGATCACCGCGTTGTCGATGGTGCAGATGCTGCACGCTTCTTAGTCACTCTCAAAGAGCGACTTGAGGGCGGCGCATTTGAAGCCGACTTGGGACTTTAATTTGAGCACCCCACAGCGCATCGCCATTACTGGCGCTTCCGGTCTCATTGGTTCAGCTCTTGTTGGCCACCTTAAGAGCGAGGGCCATACTGTTCAGCGACTAGTGCGGCGCGCACCGGTCTCCCCCGATGAAGTTCAGTGGGATCCGATTACGGGCTATGTAGATCTTGATGCGCTCCGCGGCGTAGATGCGATCATCCACTTAGCCGGCGCTGGCGTTGGAGATAAGCGTTGGAATAAGAAGTACAAGGCAGAGATTCTTAACTCTCGCCTCTTCGGAACGACAACAATTGCACAGGCAGTTACAGAGTTGCAGCCTGATGTCTTCATCTCTGCAAGTGCCATTGGTTGGTATGGCGAGTCAGGCAATCGAGCAGTCATCGAATCAGATAAATCTGGTGATGATTTTCTTGCTGCGGTCTGTCGCGAATGGGAAGGTGCAGCAGATACTGCTCAGAACACTCGCACCGTCAAGATTCGTACCGGGCTTGTCTTGGACCCTACCGGTGGTGCGCTTGGCAAGATGTTGCCACTCTTCCGTTTCGGCCTCGGTGGCAAGATGGGAAATGGAAAACAGTGGTGGTCTTGGATTACCCTGCACGATCTCATCCGGGCAATCACTTTCATTCTCGACCATGAGATCTCAGGTCCGGTAAACCTCACTGCACCAAATCCAGTGACAAATCAAGAGTTCACATCGGCACTCGCGCGTGCAATGCATCGTCCAGCGCTCTTCCCGGCGCCGGGTATAGCGCTCAAGATTGCACTAGGTGGTTTCTCGAGCGAGATCCTTGGGTCAAAGAAGGTAATGCCACAGGCTCTGACAGATGCTGGCTTCGAATGGGATTACCCACACATCACTAGCGCGCTTACAGCGCTAGTGAGTGAGTGATTCCAAAGCCGCTAAACGACCCGAAAGCAACGCTCCATTTTGCGAACCTGCTGTCAGGTAATCGCCTGCAATAAAAACATCTTCGCTAAATCGAGCCGATGAGATTCCATGCGCTCCTGGTCGGAAGACAGGAAGAGACTCTGCGATTTCATAACGCTTAACGAGAGAGAAATCACTTGGCGCTAAGCTCCAGAACTTTGCGATCTCATTGAGCGCCTCACTATCGCTTAGGGGCGAAAGAGATGTCGATGAGATCAGCGTCTTATCCCCTGGAGCGTATTGTGAGACTACATTGCTGATTGCGATTGAATTCACAATCGGATTAGCGGTACTAGTAACCCGTAGGCGCTTAGAGCCCACGATTCCCGATGGAATCGAGTGATACCAGGTAAAGCTCTTTGAGTGCGCTGGTGAATCAGGCTTGGCGAGAAGTTTTGCTGCCACTGTAGCGCTCGTTGCAACGATTACCTTCTTTCCTGCGAATTCGGCGATTGAGGTCACCGGTGAGTTGAGGTGAACGCTCTCAACTCTTGCGCCGAGCGCGGCGCTGAGCGCACCCGCGCCAGCGCGCGGTAATCCAGAGTCTCCGACCACGAAGCTTTTGATGATTTCTCGCCCATAAGAGCTATCGATATTCTCTAAATCAGTGAGAAATACCCCGCGAAGAAACGGTTTGAGGAGGTTCTCGTAAAAGTCACCCGTACCTGATGCCAATAACGCATCTCGAAGCGAGATTTCTCCATTGGGCTTATCCCCCACAAACTTCAAAACTGCAATCTTCTCGGCAAGAGAGCCAAGTGGTGAACGCAAGGCTTGCAAAGGATGGAGCCGAGGGTCTCCAATTGATGATATTCCAAATGGAGTTACAACATCGACTCTTCGCTCAACCTTACAGAAATCAATCTCCGGAATCACCTTGAGCCGTTTGAGCTCGGAGTAACCGGAATTAATGAGTTGAAATCCACGATCAAGAATGTAGCCATCGATGTAATCAGAGCGAACACGTCCCCCGAGATCATCTGATGCTTCATAGAGCTCGACGGATTCGCCGGCATCTTGCAGGGTCAGCGCAGCGCTGATTCCGGCAAGACCGCCACCAATTACTACATATGACATAACGTTCTACTTGTTCTGAAGCTTTGACGGCCACCAGATCTTTGGACCGATCTCATGAACAAGAGCTGGTACAAGAATCGAGCGAACGATGATGGTGTCGAGGAGTACTCCGAAACCAACTGCAAATCCAAGTTGCGCAAGCGGAACAAGTGGCAACAAGCCAAGCACAGCGAATGTTGCAGCCAAGACGATACCGGCTGAAGTGATCACTGCACCTGTAACGGTCACACCCTTGATGACACCCGCACGAGTGCCAAGCTTGACTGACTCTTCACGAACACGTGTCATCAAGAAGATGTTGTAATCAATTCCGAGTGCCACGAGGAAGATGAATGCGAAGAGCGGGAAGGATGTATCCCCGCCTTCGAAGCCGAAGATGTGATTGAAAACGAGCGCACATACTCCAAGAGTTGCGAAGTATGAGAGAACAACGGTTCCCAGGAGAACTACAGCGCTAAGAATGCTTCGAAGCAGGAGTCCGAGAATGATGGTGATGACAAATAAGATGATTGGAATAATTGTCTTATTGTCACGATCATTTGCAGTACGGACATCGAAGTAAGTGGCAGATGTTCCACCAACGAGCGCTGATGGATCTGCGCTCTTTGCTGCCTCACGAATAGGGGTGATGTATTCACCGGCTTCGACGCTATCGGGAGCCTGATCGAGAGTCGCGTTAATAATGACCTTGCCACCCACAACCTTTACATTCTGTGTCATTGGATCAATTGCGTATGCAACTTCAGAGACGCCATCTACTTCACGGACTGCTGCGATAACTGCATCTGCCTTGCCTTGTGAGGCAACGATCTGAGTTGGATCTCCCTCTCCACCTGGGAAGTGCTTGAGGAGGAGTTTCTGACCCACAACTGATTCTGGATTTCCGGTAAATGAGTCAACTGTGCCGAGACCATCAGCCTTCAGCGTTGTCGATGCAAAGGCGAAGGCAAGAAGAATGACGGTTGTAATTGCCCATGCCTTACGTGGATTTCGACCGATGGAATTTGCAACCTTTGACCAGGTTCCAGCGAGCACGCGATCGTCGCCATCATTGAGTGGCTTGCGTGGCCAGAAGATCCAACGCCCAAAGAGAACAAGGAGGGCTGGCAATAGGGTAAGAATGGTGATTACAGAGACAACGATTCCGATGGCACCGATAGGTCCAAGGCTTGCAGTATTGGTCAACTGACTAAAGAGCAACATCATCAAGGAGATTGCAACAGTCGCACCTGATGCCAAGATTGGCTCCCAAACACCCTTGTAGGCAGCGCGCATTGCATCGAAGCGGCTCTCGTGGAGATGAAGTTCTTCGCGGTAGCGAGCAATCAAGAGGAGCGCGTAGTCAGTAGCAGCTCCGATGACAAGGACAGAGAGAATTCCTTGCGATTGACCATCAACATCGAGAATATCTGCCTTAGCAAGGAGGTAAATGATTCCACCTGCAGTTGAAAGCGCAAAGAGCGATGTCAACAAAGGAATGATCCACAAAACCGGTGAACGGTAAACAACAATCAAGATAAGAGCTACGACAGCCAAGGTCGTCAAGAGAAGCGTTGAATCCAGTGTTCCAAATGCTTCAAAGAGGTCGCCTAGTAATCCTCCTGGGCCAGTTACATAAGGAGTAAGACCTTGAGCTTTTGCAATCGGAGCAATATCTTCACGTAGCGCCTCAACAACAGCAGG
>JBEGSV010000044.1:0-3666 GCA_041179685.1 Actinomycetota bacterium | reverse complement strand
GAGAGGTCGGCATCTGGTCGCTCACGCTTCCAGGCTGCGATCAGTCTGTCTACTTCATCGCGATGGTCTTGACCATGCGCGCCCGAAGCAGAGTCGCGGTTATTCTCCATGCGGGTAAGGCTATCCGAGAATGATGTGAGCGCCTTCAGTTTGGAAAGTCAGGCGGTGATAAGGGAGAATATAGGTTCCGCCATTGTGTAGTGGCTAGCACATGGGCCTTTGAAGCCCAGGGTCCAGGATCGATACCTGGTGGCGGAGCAAAACATTGCCCGCCAATCGAAGAGGCGGAGCAATTTATGAATCCGCCAAACGAAGAGGCGGAGCCACTACACGGTAGACTGACAACATGAGCCTCGACACCGTAGTCATTCTCGCTGCGGGCGAAGGTACGCGAATGAAATCGCAGACTCCCAAGGTTCTCCATTCCATTGCTGGTCGTTCATTGCTGGGACATGTTCTTGCTGCCTGCGAGACTCTCAAGCCAAAGCACCTCCGCGTTGTCGTCGGTTCAGGTCGCGAAAAGGTTGAGGCCCACCTCGCAGAGATTGCCCCGCAGGTCACAACTGTCTTTCAAGAACATCGCGGTGGAACCGGCCATGCAGCGCAATTGGCGCTCGCTGATTTCACGCCAAATGGCACCATCCTGATCTTGGCCGGCGATACGCCGATGCTTACTGGTCAATCCCTCGCACAGCTCTTGGAGGGCCACCATGCAGGTGGTTTCACCGCATCTGTATTAACAGCAGAACACCCAGAGCCAACAGGTTATGGCCGCATCATTCGCGGGGATGATGGATCACTTCTTCGCATCGTTGAAGAGAAAGATGCCGACGAATTTGAGAAGGCAATCTCTGAGATCAATTCAGGTGTCTACGCATTTGATGCAGTAAAGCTTGCTGGTGCTATCGGGAAGTTGCGTAACGATAATGCTCAGGGCGAGCTCTACCTCACCGATGTTATTGAGATTCTCCGCAATGAAGGCGGAAAGATTGCAGCGGTCTGCATCGAAGATTTCACTGAAACACTCGGAGTCAATGATCGCGTGCAACTAGCCGAAGCGGCGGCACTCTTACGTGATCGAATCAATGATGGGCTGATGCGCAGCGGTGTAACAATCGTTGATCCAACAACGACGTGGGTGGATGCGACAGTTGTTATTTCACAAGATGTCACCCTTCTTCCAGGTACAGCTATCACGGGTACATCAACTATTGCTACAGGAGCCGTAATCGGTCCTCGCACAACTTTGATTGATTGCACCGTTGCTCAAGGCGCAGAAGTGAAAGAGTCTTACGCGACCTCAGCTCTCATCGGCGAAAATGCCAGCGTTGGGCCTTTTACCTATTTGCGTCCAGGCACAAAGTTAGCTGCCAATACTCGCGCAGGTGCATTTGTTGAGATGAAGAATGCAAGCCTCGGCGAAGGTTCAAAGGTCCCGCACCTTTCTTATGTAGGTGATGCAACGATCGGCGAGGGCTCCAATATTGGCGCTGCAACTATCTTTGTTAATTACGACGGCATTGAGAAGCACCAGACAACAGTCGGAGATCATGTTCGAATCGGTAGCGACAGCATGCTTGTCGCCCCAGTCAATATTGGAGATGGCGCCTACACAGCTGCCGGATCTGTCATTACTGAAGATGTCCCAGCCGGCGCGATGGGCGTTGGTCGTGCGAAACAGCGAAATGTAATAGGTTGGGTACTGCGCAAGCGCCCAGGCACCAAGTCAGCTGAAGCAGCAGCTTCAGCTCCAAGCAACGACCAGGAAGGCTGATACTCGTGAGCGAAATCCGTTTATCGTCAGAGAAGAAACTTCGACTATTTTCTGGCCGCGGCTTTCCAGAGTTATCACAGGCAGTTGCTGAAGAGCTCGGTATTCCGCTCACGCCAACATCAGCATATGACTTTGCAAATGGCGAGATCTTTGTTCGCTTTGAAGAATCAGTTCGTGGTTGCGATGCCTTTGTAATCCAATCGCATGCAAACCCAATCAACAAGCAGATCATGGAACAACTCATCATGGTCGATGCCCTCAAGCGCGCATCAGCAAAGCGAATTACAGTCGTCACACCTTTCTATGGCTATGCCCGTCAAGATAAGAAGAGCCGTGGTCGCGAACCAATCACAGCTCGATTGATGGCAGATCTCTTTAAGACCGCCGGCGCTGATCGCCTTATGGTTGTAGATCTTCATACATCACAGATTCAAGGTTTCTTCGATGGTCCAGTCGATCACCTCTTCGCACTTCCAATGCTCGCCGATTACGTTGGCAGCAAGGTTGACCGCAACTCACTCACAATCGTTTCCCCTGACTCAGGTCGTGTTCGCGTTGCAGAGCGTTGGTCAGAGCTTCTAGGCGGCTGCCCAATCGCATTTATCCATAAGACTCGTGATCCACTTGTGCCAAATGAAGCAGTAGTTGGCAAGGTTGTCGGTGAAGTTGAAGGCCGCACCTGCGTAGTTATCGATGACATGATTGATACTGCAGGAACCATCACAAAGGCTGTCGATGCACTCTTTGAAGCTGGTGCGCGCGATGTCATCGTTGCTGCTACCCACGCAGTTTTCTCAGGTCCTGCTGTCGAACGACTTAAGAACTCTCGCGCCGTTGAAGTAGTCGTTACAGACTCACTTCCACTGAGCGATGATCAAAAGTTCGAGAAGTTAACAGTTATTTCGATTGCACCGTTGCTTGCTCGTGCGATTCGTGAAGTCTTCGAAGACGGATCAGTTACAAGCCTCTTTGACGGCCACAGCTAAGCCTTATTTTTCTTCATCTCTCGATAGAAGGCGTATGCAATAAGGGTTGCAGGTATTGCATTCCATCGTTCTTGAGGACTTCTTGAAATAGCGTTGACTAAAACGCTAATTGAACTGAGCACGAAGAATATTTTGATAATCACCTCTCTGCGAGAAACATTTCGGAAGAGAAGATCAAGCTGATAAATCACTATTGCGAGATTTATTAGATATGCGATTCGAATGCCAACTGGAAAACTATCGAATAGACCGCCAGCAGCACGAGTTAGGGCGTAATTTTGATTAGCGATTACGCCGATAACAAGGAAGATGTTCCAGCTAAACGCCAGGAGAAGAGAGGCCTTAAAGAGACGGTTCATATGGAAAAGATACGCTCAATGTGGGTGAATTTGGAGAATCCCCTCTTTGCCACATAAACTGCAACCATTCTGGCGAGGGTTTCGAACGAAACCGTTATCGACGGCAAGGTATCCAACTCCTAGTCAGAGCACATCGCCCCCGGTTCATAGCCAAAGGCTTTGAACTACTAACTAGGAGTTTTTTCATGGCAGAAGTATCAATCAACGGCACAACACGTACCGAGTTCGGTAAGGGTGCATCACGCCGCGCACGTCGCGACGGTCTCGTTCCTGCAGTGATCTACGGTCACGGTGCAAATCCAGTTCACATCACACTCAATGCACGTGACCTTGGTAATGCTCTCAAGGAGTCAAACGTTCTCCTTAACATCACATTTGATGGCAAGACAGAGCTCACACTTCCTAAGTCAGTTGTGAAGCACCCACTCAAGCAGAACCTTGAGCACATCGACCTCGTTCTCGTTCGTCGTGGCGAGAAGGTAACTGTTCAGGTTCCAATCCACACTGAAGGTAAGCACGATCCAGATGGAATCCTTGAGCACGTACA
>JBEGSV010000043.1:0-17113 GCA_041179685.1 Actinomycetota bacterium | reverse complement strand
ATGGCTTTATTCAGATTAAGGTTGTGAAGGGCGCGCTAGAAGTGACCACTTCACTCTCGCTTCACGATGAATATCTCTTAGGCATCAGCGAAGTTTCTTCATCATGGCCGGCGGCAATGCTGGAGGCTCAAACAATCGCTTCGCGCAGTTATGCACTGTCAAAAATGGGATCGATTAAGCCTTCATGCGATTGCCACCTTTACTCACATATCTCCGATCAAAACTTTGTCGGCTATGCGAAAGAGGCAGAAGGTAAGTTTGGAAAGATTTGGAGAGATGCAGTTCTCCGCACTGTTGTCGATTCATCTACTGGGTTAGCGGTCGTTTCTCAAGGCAAGCCGATTCAGGCATATTTCTTCTCTTCATCTGGCGGAGCAACCCAGACAACGGCCGATGCTTGGGGCGGATTTACCTCATATACCCAATCAGTTTCAGATTCTGCGAGCGTTGATGTAAAGCTCAATCCTCGCTTCGCCGCTTGGAGCGCATCTTCAACTCAACAATTAGTTGCAGCCGCTTTCCGCCTGCCCAATGTTGTAACCCTTGAAGTCATATCACGCAATAGCGCAGGGGCTGTTACTTGGATTAGGGGCACTTCATTAGATGGCATCTCGGTAGTTCTGCGTGGAGATACATTTAGAAGCAGAGCGAAGCTGCCTTCGCCTTGGTTTAATCTTGTAAATTAAATTAGATTAATTTGCATGAAGCACTGAGTTGAGTCCGCCCCAAGTGCCCGTACGCATTACCGCTTCCAATCCACCACTCAAAGAGTTGCGACGGAAGAGAAGATCATGTGCACCTGAGAGAGTTCCAGCTTTAACAACTTGACCATCTGGAAGGGTTACCTTTGCAGATGCGGTGATGTAAGTACCGGCTTCAATGACGCAGTTATTGCCTAAAGAAATACCAAGCCCAGAGTTTGCGCCCAGAAGACACTTCTCTCCGATTGATATGACTTCTTTGCCACCACCACTGAGGGTTCCCATGATCGAGGCGCCGCCACCAACATCGGTTCCATCGCCAACTACTACGCCAGCAGAGATGCGACCCTCAACCATGGATGCGCCCATTGTGCCTGCATTAAAGTTAACAAAGCCCTCATGCATGATTGTCGTGCCCGGAGCAAGGTGTGCTCCGAGGCGGACGCGATCGGCATCAGCGATACGAACTCCGGATGGAATTACGTAATCGACCATTCGCGGAAACTTATCGACGCTATAAACGGTGACCGTTCCGTACTTTGCTTTTAGACGTGCACGAGTTAATTCAAATCCCTCAACGGCGCAAGGTCCAACCGATGTCCAGACAACATTTGCAAGTAAGCCAAAGATGCCATCTAGAGATTGACCATGCGGCTTGACCAAGCGATGCGATAGTAAATGGAGGCGAAGGTATGCATCCTTTGCATCTACTGGAGCGCTAGCAAGGTCGATTTCAACTGAGACGACTTCACGAGTAATACCTCGATCAGAATCTGCAGTTGCTAACGCAACGAGCGCTGCATCTGGTGTACCGGAAAGGGCGCCAAGTGAAGGCGCTGGGTACCAGACATCAAGAACAGTAGAACCAGAGAGCGTTGCAATTCCGTGACCGTGGGCAAGTGAAGACATGGGATGAAGGATAGTGCTTTGAGCCCTATCCTTCTGTGTATGCGAATCGCCGTCTATTGCTCCTCTTCAGCAACGATTGATCCAAAATTTATCGATCTCGCCTATGACCTCGGAAGTGCTATCGCAGAATCTGGGGCAGATCTTGTCTCGGGTGGTGGCCACATCTCATCCATGGGTGCAATCTCTCGTGGCGCTCGGAGCAAGGGCGGAAAGACAATTGGCATCATTCCGCAGAAATTGGTTGATATTGAATTCGCAGACCACGATAGCGATGAACTAGTTATTGTCGACACGATGCGAACCCGCAAGGCAAAGATTGAAGAGTTGGCAGATGCATTTATTGCGCTGCCGGGTGGCCTCGGAACCCTCGAAGAATTAATTGAGATCTGGGTGGGACGTTACTTGGGCTTCCATTCAAAGCCGATTGTGATTCTCGACCCTTATGGTGTGTACGGAAAACTCCATGATCTCGTCGTTGATTTAGAGGAGCAAGAGTTTGTAAAGCCAGGGATGCGTGAACTCGTTCTCTGGGCAACGACAATTGAAGAAACACTTTCTTTTATCGAGGGCCACAATGCGAAGTAACTCAATGGCAATTTCGCAATTGATCAATGCGCCAGCTGAAAAAGTCTGGGATTCAATTGCGGATTGGGAAGGCCAGAGCAAGTGGATGCTCCAGACAAAGGTTATTCGAACCAGTGAAATCGCAGAAGGTGTTGGTGTAAAGATTGAAGCATTCACCGGTCCACTGCACCGCATCTACCCGCGATTTAAATTCTTAGGTCTCATTGATCTCATGGAGGTAACACATTGGGATCCACCACATCGCTGCGATGTCATTCACTATGGAAAAATTCTTAAGGGCACCGGTGCATTTGAAGTCATTGCTCTCGATAGCGAACACACGACCTTCCACTGGTCAGAGGAGATTCGCGCTCCGTGGCTCATCTTTATCGCGGCAAAGCCTTTCATTTGGCTGGGTGTAAAGATTTCTCTCGCCCGTTTTGCTCGACTCCTGGAGTAATCTCTATCCCTATGAGCGCCCCTCAGACGATTGCAGAGATGCTTGCCGCTCTGCCTGAGGAGGAACGATTTATCTTGACCCTCCACTACCTCAAAGGAAAGAGCGCCCCTGAAATCGCAGCGCTCTTATCGGTCCCAGAACGCTCGGTGGTAGCGGTCATTGATTCGGGAAAACGGCGAATAGCAGCGCAATTAGGGCTCTAATCGAGCGCAGAGCCGATTTCCATTAGAGGGGTGCGATGCGGGATACTTACCCCATGGCAGCAATGAAACCCCGCACTGGTGATGGCCCAATGGAAGTAACCAAGGAAGCTCGCTCCCTTGTGATGCGCATTCCTCTTGAAGGCGGAGGACGCCTCGTAGTCGAGATGAATCCGCAGGAGGCAAATAACCTCAGCGCAGCTCTTGAAGCCGCAGTAGCCCTCATCAAGAAGTAAGGGCACAGAAAAATTCTTCAATCAGTCAGCCCAGATCTAGATTCACTTCTCGGCGGCGACCTTCTCGCACTCGGTTTCATCAAGAGCGCAGAGGGTGAGATCTCCTTTATTGGGAAGAGTTCACTCCTTTCCGCCATCGAAAAACTCTTCGAAATTAATCTCGTAGATGAGGTCTCTTTCTTCGCACCTACCGGTAAAGCTGGTGAGCTCTTTGAAGTTCCGGTCCTTCACGGTGATACCGAGATGGACCGCCTCTATCTCGTCGGTCTCGGAGATCAATCACTAAAAGATTTTCGTGCAGCCGGCGCCGCGCTAGGTCGCAAGGTTCGCGGCAAAGCGGTAAATCTCATCTCGCTACTTCCGGTAAAGAAGGCAGAGGTGAAGGCGCATGCAATCTCAATCGTTCTCGGCGCCTACACCTGGAACTTAAAGACAGCAGCTCCGGCTGAGATTCCAACTTTTACAATCGCAACAAGTGAGGTAGACGCGCTCGCTGAAGCCAATGCAATTGCAGAGGCCCTTGTTCTTACTCGCGACTTGATTCACACACCATCTAATATCAAGAATCCGCTCTGGATGGCGCAGCAGGCAAAGAATGTTGCCGATAGCAAAGGGCTATCAATTCGGGTTTTGGCAGGAAAAGAGATTTCGCAATTCGGTGGATTAGTCGCCGTTGGCATGTCTTCGCCCAATCCCGGTCCACGCTTTATCGAACTTTCATATATTCCGAAGAAGATTGCGAAGTCGAAGGTCAAGGGAGCAGCAGCGCTTCCACATGTTGTTATCGTAGGTAAAGGAATTACATACGACACCGGTGGAGTTTCATTGAAGCGCCCTTACGACATGATGGTTCCAATGAAGAGCGATATGGCAGGATCTGCAGCCGCTCTCGGAGCAATCTCAGCGATAGCTGATCTTCAACCAAATATCCGAGTCACTGTGCTCATGATGATGGCAGAGAATTCTCTCTCTGGCACTTCACAACGTCCATCAGATGTCATCACTCAATACGGTGGAACAACAGTTGAGATTATTAATACTGATGCAGAAGGTCGCCTCGTTCTTGCAGATGGACTTGCCTACGCAGATAAAAATCTAGATCCTGATTACCTCGTTGATATCGCAACTCTGACAGGTGCGGCAACGCTCGGCCTTGGGCGTCAATATGCCGCGATGTATACCCGCGACGCTAAATTGGCAGCAGCGCTTGCGGCAGTTGGTGAGACATCTGGAGAACGCGTCTGGCATATGCCTTTGGTGGATGACTATGCAGATTCACTCGAGAGCGATCTAGCCGACCTCAACCATGCAGCAGATAAATACGATTACTCTGCCGGGTCAGTCACCGCAGCCCTCTATCTCGAGCACTTTGTTGGAGATCGTAAGTGGGTCCACCTCGATATTGCCGGCACAGCGCGAAGCGAATCTGATTCTGGAGAAAACCCAAAGGGCGGCACCGGATTTGGCGTCCGTTTGCTCGTTGATTGGATATTGTCACTCTCATGATTACAGATCCGCACTCCTATGCAGAGGGCTTCATTGCTGAGGATGCGAATAAGCTCGCAGCTCGAGCAAGAGGCGTTGAAATTGGTACCCGCGATGTCACCCAAGGCGCAGGCGCTTATCTCTCATTTCTCGCTCAGCTACTAAAGGCGCAATCAGTCGTTGAAGTTGGTACAGGTTCTGGCGTCGGTTCTCTTTGGCTACTCGATGGAATGTTGAAATCTGGAACCCTGACCTCAATTGATGATGAGATGGAACATAGCTCTATTGCAAAACTCGCCTTCGGTGATGCAGAGATTGCACCGTCTCGTTTTCGTCTCATCACAAATCCAGTCATGGAGGTCATGACCAAACTCACCGATCGCGCGTATGACTTAGTTATCTATCGCCACAATCCAGAAGATCTCACCTATGCAATCTCTGAGGCGCAGCGCATTCTTCGTAGCGGGGGAGTCTTCGTCATCGATAACTTCTTTGGTGGCGGAAAGGTCTCCGACCCTGCGCAGCGTGATCCAAAGACGGTCGCCCTGCGTGAAGCTGGGAAAGCGCTGAAAGCAGACTCAGATGTTTGGTCGACCTCACTCATTCCAGTGGGCGATGGTTTGTTACTCGCTACCAAATTGTAGGAAACTTCTCATATGAGCAACTTCGGCAATCAAGGCCCATGGTGGAGCGCACCTCACCAGAGCGGTAGATCAATCCCGCTTCGCAGCGCAATTATTCTCGCAGTTGTTGTCGGTGTAATTGCTGGAGCCTTTGGCGCCTCATCCAGTGGTTCACTCTTTGGATACTCAACACGTTTGGTGCAATCAAATTCAACGATTGAACGCCCAGCGAATTCTGTAGCAGGAATTGCCAAGCGAGTTCTTCCCTCAGTCGTCTCGATTGAAGCAAAAGATGATGATGGTGGTGCCGGAGGATCAGGATTTATCATCTCTAGCGATGGTTACATCCTTACCAATAATCACGTGATTGCATCAGCTGTCACCAGCGGCGGAAAGATCACAGTCAGACTTCAAGATGGCACCGCATACGACGCATCCGTTGTAGGTCGAGATGCCTCATATGACCTCGCGGTACTTCGCGTCTCCAATCGAAATCTTCCAGCCCTTCAATTCGGAGATAGCGACAAGGTTGCCGTCGGCGACGCCGTTCTCGCTATTGGCTCTCCACTTGGATTACAAGGAACAGTTACCCTCGGAATCATCAGCGCAAAAGATCGCGCCGTCACTGCCGGTGAATCTGCCGAACAGAATTCCTTTATCAATGCGCTCCAAACTGATGCAGCAATCAATCCAGGTAATTCTGGTGGACCACTCGTTGATTCAACGGGTGCAGTAATCGGCGTTAACTCAGCAATTGCAACCCTGGGATCTTCCTTTAGCGGACAGACGGGCTCGATCGGTCTTGGATTTGCTATTCCCATTAACCAGGCGCGCAAGACCGCTGAACAACTTATTAAAAATGGAAAAGCAACGTATCCGGTCATCGGCGTATCAGTTGATATGAGCGTTCAAGGCGAAGGTGCGTTAATCTCAAATAAGAGTGGAGCAATCTTGCCGGGAGGACCGGCTGCAAAGGCAGGGCTTAAGCCAGGAGATCTCATCACTGATTTCGATGGCCGTGTCATCACCAGCCCAGAAGAGCTGATTGTGGCGGTACGTTCACGAGATATTGGCGACTCTGTTCTTGTGAAATATATTCGTGGTGGCAAGAGCTACCAGGCAACTCTTATCCTGACAGCCGGCAAGTAGAGCGATAGGGTTCTCACATGTTCTTCGACTTCGGCGCGGGAGAGATAGTAGGGCTCGCAATTATTGCGATGATCCTCGTCGGCCCAGAGAAGCTTCCTCAATTCGCAGTTGAAGCGGCAAAGGTCGTAAAGAAGGTTCGAGGCCTTGCTACATCTGCGACCAATGAGCTGAAGGAGAATCTTGGACCTGGCTTTGAAGACCTCAAGCCTGCCGATCTCAACCCAAAGACCTTTGTGAAGAAGCAGATTGATGCCGCCCTAGATGATGGGCCTGCAAAGCCAAAGGTTCGACCAGAGAATAAGATCGATCCAGATCTTCTATGAGCGATACCAGCCCAATCTTCGACGCCCTCTCCAAGGTCAATGATCCAGAGCTCCATCGCTCAATCACCGAACTTGGAATGGTTGAGTCCATCAATCAGAGCGGCGATCACGTTGAATTAAGAATTCTTCTCACCATCTCTGGCTGCCCTATGCGAGATCGCCTTACTGCAGATATCGAGAAGGCAGTCCTCGCTGTTGCGGGAGTTAAGAAAGTCACCATCGATTTCGGTGTCATGAATGAAGAGCAGCGCGCAAATATTAAGAAGCTCCTTCGCAATGGTCGAGAAGCATTTATCTCCTTTGCTCAAAAGGATTCACTAACTCGCGTTATCGGCGTTGCATCAGGTAAGGGTGGAGTCGGAAAGTCATCTCTGACTGCAAATCTCGCTGTTGCATCTGCGCAGAAAGGTCTACGAGTCGGAATCCTTGATGCCGACGTTTACGGCCACTCAATTCCACGCTTGATGGGTTTAATCGGCCAACGTCCGACGGCAATTGATCAGATGTTTATTCCACTTGAAGCCTACGGAGTCAAAGTAGTTTCGATGGAGATGTTCAAACCTGAGCGCTCTGATGCAATCGCTTACCGCGGGCCGCTACTTCACCGTGTCCTCGAGCAACTGCTCTCCGATGCATATTGGGGTGACCTCGACATCCTCTTTATCGATCTTCCACCTGGAACAGGTGATCTCGCAATCTCTCTCGGCCAACTTATCCCTACCTCTGAGATTCTCGTTATTACCACGCCACAGATTGCCGCAGCAGAAGTTGCAGAACGTGCAGGACGAATTGCGCATCAGATTCATCAACGAGTCATTGGTGTGATTGAGAATATGTCTGCAAATAGCTGCGCCAATTGTGGAGAAGAGATGGCTCTCTTTGGAAGCGGTGGCGGAGAAGAAACCGCAAAGCGCCTCACGACCCTTGTCGGCGGAGATGTTCCATTGATGGGCAAAGTTCCATTTAACGTTGATCTTCGCGAGGGTGGAGATCAAGGAGCCCCAGTAGTTGTCAGCGCACCTGATAGCGCAAGCGCTCAGGCAATTAGTGCAATTGTTGAGAAACTAGTTATTCGCCAGGGATCTTTACTTGGCGTCCGACTCGGGCTTGCGTAGCTCTTCAATAATTTCTTTCGCCACATCCTGAAGTTCACTACGTACATAATCACGAGTCGATACGTCTCCCAGTGCAATTCGCAAACTTGCTAATTCGCGAGTGAGATATTCCGTATCTGCAATATTACGATCGCCACGAGCACGATCCTCATTGAGAGCGATGCGATCTCGGTCTGCCTGACGATTCTGCGCCAAGAGAATCAATGGTGCGGCATACGATGCCTGAAGCGAGAGAATCAGAGTCAAGAAGATAAATGGATATTCATCCCAGCGCAGATCCACAGGTGCCAGAGTGTTCCAAATGACCCAACCAGATACAAAGATTGTCATGTAGACGAGGAACTTTGCCGTTCCTAAGAAACGCGCAAAGCGCTCTGATAGACGACCAAATGAATCTGGATCGTAATTAGGGCGAAGAGAACGACGAGTCTCGCGAGGGGTATCGAGTCCATTGTTGCGTGCCATCGTTAGACCTCCTCGCCAAATGTCGTATCAATATTTTCAAGAGCTGCAGTAGTTGCAGCAGAGTCACGGTGGTCGTGACGCCAGTTCTCAGGCAACAAGTGATCGAGCACATCATCGACGGTTACTGCGCCGAGTAGACGCTCATTTGCATCAATTACTGGAAGTGAGAGCAAGTTGTAGCTAGCTAAGTATGAAGCAACTTCATGCAAGGTTGCATCGGGATTAACTCCCTGAGTGTTGGTATCAACGATAGAACCAAGCAAAGTTGAAGGCGGCTCGCGTAAGAGACGCTGATAATGGACCATTCCGATAAAGCGACCGGTTGGGGTCTCAAGCGGTTGGCGACAGATAAATACTTGTGATGCCAATGCAGGAGAGAGCTCGCTCTTTCGCACCGCAGCTAATGCATCGGCAACTGAATAATCAGCCGACATGACAATTGGCTCGGTCGTCATCATTCCACCAGCTGAATAATCCTCATATGTCATCAGGCGGATAACATCTTCTGCATCCTCAGGATCCATCAACTCGATTAACTCTTGTGCGCGCTCTTCACCGATTTCACGGAGCAAGTCAGCGGCATCATCTGGATCCATCTCTTCCAAGACATCTGCTGCGCGCTCACCTTCAAGCTCTGCGAGAAGTTCAACGCGCTCCTGCTCATCCATCTCTTCAATAACATCTGCGAGACGCTCATCATCGAGGGCTCGAGCAACTTCGACGCGTCGCTTTGGTGAAAGATCCTGAATAACTGTTGCCAAGTCAGCTGCACGAAGTGTGCTCAAAGTTGCGAGAAGGTTGGTTGCACCTTGGTTTGCCTCTTGATTTGAAAAACCAGTCAGTTCATCCCATGCAACGGTTGAAGTTGCGCCCTTGCGGCGAAGACCGCTGCCCTTGCGCATGATGTGAACTTTTGTAATGAGCCAATCACCATTACGAGTGAGCTCCATACCCATATCTTCAACAACGACGGATTCTCCGCTTTCAACAATGGTGATAGAGCGGTCGAGAAGATCTCCGAGGACGAGAATCTCACCGGTGCGCGCTTCAAAGCGTCGCATATTCAGTAGACCGGTAATGACAACCGCGCCAGATTCAATTGAAGTAACTCGCGTGATGGGAACGAAGACGCGACGACGAAGTGGAACTTCTACAACAAGTCCAAGAATTCGTGGTGGTTGGTTATTGGAACGAAGGGTCGCCACAGCATCGCGCACCTTGCCGACTGGATCACCATTAGGGTCGAAAACAGCTGTACCTGCAAGGCGGGCGAGAAAGACTCGATTCATTCCATTTCCGCTCACAAGGTAAGGGTATCGGCTAGGTTTACGTCATGACCTCCACTTCCGGCCCATCACGCGTGAATCCCGCGATAACTGATATGCCAGCTCGTTCAGATTTACTCAGATTAGGGGTCGGAATCTTGGGAATCGGCTCATCTGGGCCACTTATCGCAATGAGTGCGATGGCTATTCCAACGCTGATCTTCTGGCGAAATCTCGGTGGTGCAATCTTCACCGCTCCCTTTGCAATGAAGCATTCATTAGATCGCCGGGGAGTCAGATGGTCGATTGCTGCAGGAGTCGTCCTTGCGCTCCACTTCATCGGTTTCTTTATGGCGATGCGAATGACAAGCGTTGCCGCCGGTACTGCACTCGTTGCCCTGCAACCGATCTTTGCAAGTATCTTTATTAAATTCACCGGCGGCGAGATTCCATCAAAAGCGTGGTTCGGAATGGGAATCAGTTTCCTTGGCGTGCTTTTGATTTCAGGAATCGACTTCTCACTCGATCGCCGCTCCTTTACTGGTGACGTCGCTGCAATTGTTTCTGCCGCACTTGCCGCGCTCTATGTGATGTGGGGCTCTAAAGCGCAGCAGACTCTCGAGACCACCAGCTACACATCAATCTGTTATGCAACTTGCGCTGTGACAGCCCTACCAATCGTTCTGATTGGCGGATACCAACTGATTGGATTTCCTGCCCGTGAATGGTGGATTCTTCTTGGGTTGATTGGTGGAGCACAGATTCTGGGACACTCCATGTTTAACTCGGTCTTAAAGCGGGTTTCACCTGCAGTCGTCTCACTGATTGTCTTCTTTGAGGTGCCGGTGGCTGCTCTACTGGCAAAAGTATTTCTTATTGGTAATCAGCCTTCAGGGGCAATTATTCCCGGCATCATTCTCATTCTGATCGGATGCACCCTAGTTGTGCTTCGTACCCGCCCAACAAAAGAACAAGTAGATGCGATGGTCAATGAATGATTGATTTACATACCCATACGACTTATAGCGATGGCACCGATTCTCCACTGGCGCTTGTAAAGAAAGCTGCCTCTGCTGGAATCACTATTCTCGGAGTTACCGATCATGACTCGACTGCGGGATGGGCAGAAGCTAGCGCTGCTCTTCATGGCGATGTGCAACTTGCACTTGGCGCAGAGGTCTCGTGCCTGACTGAAGATGGCATCAGCGTTCATATGCTTGGCCTGCTCTTTGATGGGGAGAATCAAGCGCTACAGCAGCTGCTTTCAGACTCTAGAGATACTCGTATTCCTCGAATGAAGAAGATGATTGAGAATTTGCAGGCAGCTGGCTATGAAATCACGCTCGAAGATGTGGAGGCAGCTACTCCGCAAGGAGCAACCGTTGGTCGACCACATCTAGCTGATGCTCTCGTTGCAAAGAAAATTCTTAAAAACCGAGATGAGGCCTTCTCGGGGCTACTCAATAATGAATCGCCTTTCTATGTTTCTCACTTCGCACCGACTCCAGAGGATTCCATTAAGGCGATAAAAGCCGCTGGGGGAGTAGCAGTTATTGCACATCCATTTGCCTCAAGACGTGGTCAGATTCTTAACCCAGATTCATTTGCAACCTTGGTCGAAGCGGGATTAAATGGAATTGAAGTATTTCATCGAGATCAGAGCGCAGAAGAGCGAAGTCAACTGATTTCAATAGCAAAGGATTTGAATCTTGTAGTCACCGGCTCAAGCGATTATCACGGAACCGGAAAGATGAACCTCATTGGCGAAAACACCACCACTCCGGCAGAATGGGAGCGCCTTGAATCCATGGCAGATCAACGAAGGGTTGTTTCTCGATGAAGACCGTTAGCGCACTCACCTTTGCAGTGCAATCTTTTGTCACCCTACTCGTGATCTTTGATCCACCAGGAGCAACTCCAATCTTCCTCGCTCTCGTCTCTGATAAATCAGAGCGCGAGCGTCGCCGTCTCGCCTGGCAGGCCGCATTTGTCTCACTCTTTGTGATTGCAACCTTTGCAATCTTCGGACGCTTCATCCTGGATTACATGAATGTATCTATTGAGGCGCTGCAAGCTGCCGGTGGATTGCTTCTTCTCTATGTCTCACTTGAATTGCTCACTGGAAAAGTTTCCGAGAGTGAGAGCGCTGGAACCAATATCGGAATGGTTCCGCTTGGCACCCCGCTACTTGCTGGCCCTGGCGCAATTGTTGCCACAATGATCTTTGTTCAGCAGGCCAATACTCCGCAGCGGATCACCGGTCTGATCATCGCAATTGTTGCTGTGCACTTAATCATTGGTTTGGTCCTAATGATGTCGACCAAGATCCTCAAACTCATCAAGGAGTCAGGTGTTACCTTGCTAGCTCGTATTGCAGGTCTGCTACTTGCAGCAATTGCAGTTCAGATGTTGGCCGATGCAATTAAGGTCTTAGCAAATAGTTAATTGCAAGTAATTTATTCGGCGATGCGCTTGGTGCGAGTGCGCACTCTTGTGCTCTTCTGGCGCGGCGCCTTCTCTGCTGGAGCCTTTTCGCGTGGAGCTGATTTACGTGCAGGGCGATCTGACTTTGGCGCAGCTTCAACTTTCTTAGCGGCAACCATTCGACCTGTTGATCCAGCAGGAATATGCATCGCTTCAAAGAAGTGATCCGAAGATGAATAAGTTTCAAGTGGCTCTGGAAGACCGAGCTCAAGCGCTGTATCAATCATCTTCCAGCGAGCGAGTTCGTCCCAATCAACAAATGTGACGGCGATTCCATCTGCGCCTGCACGAGCTGTACGACCAATGCGGTGCACGTAAGTCTTCTCATCCTCTGGGCACTGATAGTTGATTACGTGAGTAATTCCATCTACATCGATACCGCGAGCAGCAACATCGGTTGCAATAAGAATTTCACATTTGCCTGACTTAAAGTCGTTGAGAGCTTTTTCGCGCGCTCCTTGGCCGAGATCTCCATGGATGGAAGATGCGCTAAAGCCGCGTTCAATCAGATCATCTGCTGTCTTTTGCGCTGTGCGCTTGGTGCGACAGAAGACGATTGTTGGTCCACGACCATCTGCTTGGAGAATACGTGCAAGCATCTCGATCTTATCGAGAGCATGAGCGCGGAAGACATGTTGTTCGATACGCGCAACTACGCGACCTTCATCCTGCGAATCTTGTGTACGAATATGTACCGGCTGATTCATGAAGCGACGAGCGAGGGCAATGATGTCGCCGGGCATTGTCGCCGAGAAGAGCATCGTCTGCTGACGTGCTGGTGTAGAAGAGAAGATCTTCTCTACATCAGGCAAGAAGCCGAGGTCGAGCATCTCATCTGCCTCATCGAGAACGACGCGAGTGACCTTTCCAAGCTTGAGCTTGCCTTGGCGATAGAGATCGAGGAGGCGACCTGGAGTACCGACAACAATCTCAACACCTGATTCGAGCGCCTCAATCTGTGGCTCAAATGCGCGACCACCGTAGACGGCAAGGGTGCGAATGCCACGATTAGAAGAGAGCTCTTCGATATCTTTTGTTACCTGAACGCAAAGTTCGCGGGTAGGAACAACGATCAAAACTTGAGGGTCGCCTTTCGCCGCTAAACCTTCCCACTCAGCATCCTGCGGAGCAATAACGCGCTCGATAACAGGAACACCAAAGGCAAGAGTCTTTCCAGTACCAGTCTTTGCTTGGCCAATGACATCGCCATCAGCGAGTGCGATAGGCAAGACCATCTCTTGAATAGCAAATGGTGCAGTGAAGCCGTGTTGATGGAGAGCTTCAATAGTCTCTTTACGGAGCGGAAGCTCGGCGAAGGTAATACTCACTTAGAGAGCGCCGAAACCGACACGACGTTCAACTGGCTCACCAATTTCGATGTAGCCAATCTTCGCCGCCGGAACCACGATCTCGTGGCCACGGATATCGGTCAAAATAAGGGGAGCGTTGCCAGCGAGAGCTGCTGTGACAGCGCTCTTGATTTCAGCTGGAGTTGAGGGGCACTCAAAGGAGAGTTCGCTTGCAACATCTGTTACCGCGATACGTACCTGAGATGATTTTTCGTTCTTCTTGGTGCTCATGCCTCTATCTTATTGGCTAGAGCTCAGTGCGGGGAAATCCAGAGATGCCACGCCACATCAGATTCTCAACGAGCTCCATCGCTTGCTGGCGAGTGAGCTTGCTATCACGCTCGAGCCAGTGGCGCGCTGTGACCTGGGCATATCCAATGAGACCAACGCCTAAAAGCATCGCTGCCTCCTTTGGAAGTCCAGTGTCATTTGAAATCACACCACTGACTGCAGCTGCGCAGTCATAGGTCATGCGATTAAGACGTTCATGAACCTGAGGCTCAACGCTCATGTCGCTCTCGAAGAGGAGACGGAATGCTTCCCCTTCATTTTCGATAAAGGTGAAATATGCATCGATTGTTGCGTGGACGCGAAGGGCATTATCTGGAGTTGAAGAAATTGCCTTTTGAATTTCATAGACCAGCGAATCAATATGGAGATCGAGTACAGCGAGATAGAGATCTAACTTTGATGGAAAGTGCTGATAGAGAACTGGCTTGCTGACGCTTGCACGGTCAGCAATCTCATCCATCGCCGCAGAGTGATACCCAGCAGCTGTGAAAACTTCTAGAGCAGCATTGAGGAGAATCGCGCGACGTTCATCGCGGGGAAGGCGTGCCTTCTCGCCGCGTTGAAGTTGATTCTGCGAACCATTTGCATCTGTTGTACTCATTGCGCAAATCTTACTGGCAATTGTGGCCAATTGGCGAGGGCGTATCCATTACGGCAGAATCAGCGCATGAAGACTCCACCGCTAGTTTCACCAGGCCCAGCGCTCACAGTTGATGAAGTGCGTCGCTATAGCCGACATTTAATTATTCCTGATGTTGCCATGGCTGGTCAGCAGCGAATGATGAATGCAAAAGTTCTCTGCGTTGGCGCAGGCGGTCTTGGATCTCCAGCGTTGATGTATCTCGCAGCAGCTGGAATTGGAACCTTAGGAATAGTTGAGTTCGATACCGTTGATGAATCAAATTTGCAGCGACAGATTATTCATGGCCAATCCGATATCGGAAAGAGCAAGGCCGAATCTGCTCGCGAGAAAATTGCTGAGATCAACCCTTATGTGAAGGTAATTACTCACGAGACTCGTCTTGATAATTCAAACGTCCTCGAAATATTTGCTCAATACGACATCATCGTCGACGGAACAGATAACTTCGCAACTCGTTATCTCGTCAATGATGCATGCGTACTTCTTAAGAAGCCATATGTTTGGGGCTCTATCTATCGCTTCGATGGTCAGGCGAGCGTCTTCTGGGCTGAATACGGTCCTTGCTACCGCTGCCTCTATCCGGAACCACCACCTCCAGGAATGGTTCCAAGCTGCGCTGAAGGAGGAGTACTGGGAGTCCTCTGTGCAACTATCGGATCAATCCAGACAACAGAAGCAATCAAAGTCCTCACCGGAGTTGGTGAATCTCTTATTGGTTCATTAATGATCTATGACGCTCTGGAGATGAACTTCCGTAAGGTGAAGATTCGCAAGGATCCAAATTGCCCAATCTGTAGCGAGAATCCTAAGCAGACCGCACTTCTTCCAGATTACGAAGCATTCTGCGGCGTGCTCTCGGATGCGGCGCAAGAGGCGAGCACTGGATCCACCATTACCGTTAAAGAGCTAAAGGCGAAGATGGATAATAAAGAAGATTTCTATCTCATCGATGTGCGCGAGCCAAGCGAGTATGAGATTGTAAAGATTCCGGGCGCCCAACTTATTCCTAAGCAAGGCTTTATCGATGGCAGCGTTCTCGCATCGCTTCCACAGGATAAGCCGATCATTCTCCATTGCAAGGGTGGGGTCCGCTCTGCAGAGTGTCTTGCAATTCTTAAGAATGCAGGATTTGCAGATGCTTCACATGTCAGCGGCGGCGTCATTGCCTGGGCAAAGCAGATCGATCCAACTCTGCCTGTCTACTAATGCGCGATACATATAAGGGTTATCGCCTCCTACTGGTGCATGCCCACCCGGATGATGAAACCATTAACAACGGTGCAACGATGGCGATGTATGCCGCGCTCGGTGCGCAGGTGACCCTTGTGACCTGTACTCGAGGCGAAGAAGGCGAAGTTCTTGTTGAAGAACATAGCCATAAGGCTGCCGCACATGATGACTTGCTCGGTGACCATCGAGAGATAGAACTCGCCGATGCTATGAAAGCGCTGGGAATCTCTGACTTTAGATTCTTGGGTCACCCTCACATCAAATATCGCGATAGCGGAATGATGGATACCGAACCCAATAATCGAGAAGATTCCTTCTGGAGAGCTGACTTCAATAGAGCGACAGAGCATCTCGTTTCCATTATCGACGAAGTTAAGCCACATGTACTAGTTACATACGATGAGTTCGGTGGATACGGCCACCCTGACCATATCCAGGCCCACCGGGTAGCGATGGCAGCAGCCGATAAGTCAGAGTGGACGATCGAGAAGATTTACTGGAACGTTACGCCTCGCTCTGTCATTCAAGAGGGGATCGATAAGATGAAAGAGCTCGGCTCTGATTTCTTTGGCGCAGAAAACGCCGAAGATCTCCCATTCTGCAAAGACGACTCCTTTGTCACAACTCATATCGACGGCAATAGTTATGTTGATGCGAAGATGGCAGCGATGCGTGCTCATGCAACGCAGATCGCGCTCGATGGCCCATTCTTTGCGCTCTCCAATAACCTTGGATTACAGGTGTGGGGCAATGAGTACTACACCTTAGTAAAGGGCGAGAAGTCGCCACCTTTAGATTCGGCAGCGCGCGAAACCGATCTCTTCTCAGGGATCACTCTTTAAATGCGATTGCTCTTATCAATTTTTTCAGGAGCAGCCACAGCGGCGATTGCGATTCTGCTTCATCAGAGCGTTCCACCATTAGGAGTGATCGCTTCTTTAATTTTTACCTACTCTGCAATCTGGGCAATTGGTCGTCGCTATCAAAGTCGCTCGCTCAAGTGGGCAGCTGGCGCAGGATGGATTGCAATCATTCTCCGTGGAGCAACCTTTGGCACTGGACAAGAACTCTTAGTGCAAGGTGATGGAGTTGGTTCGGCGCTCTTATTACTTGGCACAGCAGCTGTGCTTCTTGCTATCGCAGCTCGAAATTAATTACGGAGCTCCCAGCTCTGGCCATCCTTGCCATCGCGCACAGTGATTCCTACAAGGGCCAATAAATCTCTGATTCGATCAGATTCTGCCCAATTTCCGGCGGCGCGTGCCGCTGCACGTTGCGCAAGTAGTTCGAGCGCCTCAGAGGAAAGTTCGATTTCTGCGGCAGGTGCGATTTCTCGATTGAGATCTAGAGCCAATACCTGATCCGCAAAGAGAAATATCGCGCGCTTATCTTGGATACCGATGCTCTCATCTTTCTCAATCGAACGAAGTCGCAAGAGCGCCTTCGATGTCTCGAGGTCATTCATAAAGTGGCGATGAATTTCTTCATCAAATTTAATCTCATCGCTAGATCCCCAGGAGGCCATTGCTTTTCGCCACCTCTGTAATGTTGCATCAGCTGCGGTAATTGTCTGCCACGTCATATCTATCTGAGCGCGATATCGGTTCTCGAGCAGGGCTAG
>JBEGSV010000042.1:0-8481 GCA_041179685.1 Actinomycetota bacterium | reverse complement strand
TCAATCATGAGCGGTAAGTTGATTTCAAAGCATGGCCACTATAAGCGTTTCCCAATCATGGGTACTGCAATCATGACCGTTGGAATCCTCTTGATGTACCGCCTTGAAATTGATACTCCATATTGGCAGATCTCAATTTATGCGATTATGGTGGGAGCAGGACTTGGTCTATCAATGCAGACCATTGTTATCGCTCTTCAAAACTCAGTTGAATTCAAGGATATGGGCGTCGCTACCAGCTCAAATACCTTCTTCCGCTCACTCGGTTCAGTCTTTGGCACAGCCCTATTCGGCGCAGTTCTCACCAACCGATTGGGCCACTACCTCACCGGAAACTTTGCAGAACTTGAGAAGACCGACCCTCAGCTTGTGGCCGGTATTGATCCTGCGCAATTAGAGCAAGTTCAAAATAACACCTCGCTTATCGCAACTTTGCCGGCGCAGGCACAGACCGCTGTGTTAGAGGCCTTCGTGAGCTCTTTCCATGTTGTCTTCCTTGTGGCAGCGCCACTCGTTGCCATCGGTTTCTTCGTCTCGCTCTTCCTTCGTGAGACACCGCTCCGCACATCGGAAGATTACGCAGCAGCTCGCAATGACTCTGCCGGAGAGGCGATTGGCTAATTCTTACGACACTTAAGGCAAAGAACCCCCTTCGCGAATTTCCTCGTGAGGTTGGGGTTCTTGTCTTTGCCTCTTTCTTTGTTGCTGTTGGTTTCGGAATCATCGCACCGACTCTGCCACTCTTTGCGCGCTCATTCGGCGTTAATAATGCGCAGGTAGGTTCGATTGTTGCCGCCTTCGCTTTTGCGCGATTTGCAAGTGGTCTCATCTCAGGAAAGTTAGTGGACCACTTTGGTGAGCGGTTGGTCTATTCCATTGGAATCGGCTTCGTTGCAATTTCTTCTGCGGCGGCAGCTGCTGCGCAGTCATATGAACAACTTCTCATTTATCGCGCAGCCGGCGGACTTGGTTCATCGATGTTCTCGGTCGCTGCAGGCTCACTCTTGTTACGGGCAACTTCAGATATGCAGCGCGGTCGTGCCCAATCTCTATATAACGGTTCGTTCTTACTGGGAATGATGGGTGGTCCCGTGATTGGTGGCGCTTTATCAGCGTTCTCACTTCGCGCACCTCTTGCTATCTATGCCTTCTTACTCGCTATCTCAAGTATCTCTGGCGCGCTCTTGCTTCGTGGTTCAACGCTTGCAGCCGCTCCTTCCAAAAATGCGGAGAAGACATCTCTCCGCGAAGCATTTGCGCTTAAGCCGTATCGAATCGCCTTAGTCATTTCATTCTCAACCGGATTCATTCTCTTTGGAATGGGTCGTTCGATTCTCCCCCTCTTTATGGTTGAGGATATGGATGTTTCAACGACTTATATGGGCGTTGGCTTCACCATCGCATCAATCGTCAATGGATTGCTACTGCTTCGCGCAGGTCGACTTTCAGATCAGAAGGGGCGCCGCTTTGTTGCCGTAGTTGGCTCTGGCGCGATGACAATTTCAACCTTCTTGCTTCTCATCACTTATCAAGCGTGGATCTTCTTCCCTGCGATGATCTTCTCGGGGATAGCGGGTGCATATCTTGCGACTGTTCCAGGCAGTCTTATCGGCGATGTGCTCAAAGGCAAGGGCGGTCAGGTTATAGCGTTGCAGCAGATGTCGGGTGACTTCGCAGCGATGGTTGCCCCGGTTGTTCTCGGTGCCCTCTCAGATGCCTATGGGTACAGGCCAGCATTCCTGCTCAGTACAATCATCATGGTCGTGATTTTCTTCGTTGCTACTCGCATCCCAGAAACGCGCAATTCTGTTCACGCCTTAGACTGATTTAGAATTCGGCCATGCGCAAGAGGAGTAGGTGGGCTTCAGTTTTAGCCGTATCCGCCATTTTTATCGCTCTCCTTTCACCTATTTCGCACGCCCTCGTTGTCACAGCTTCTGGAGACAGCACAGGATTATGCACACAGAATGTTTCAGCTATCTCAGGAGTCTTAGTCACAAAAGATGGAACAGATTGCGTTGTGCAATTTACGACAGCATCAACTATTACCTGGACGCCTCAATATGCAATTTCTGCTCGCTATCTCGTTGTAGGAGCCGGAGGTAGTGGAACTCGCGGATACTGCAGTTATTACTGGGGGCAAGGTGGTGGAGGTGGTGAAGTTCTTACCGGCACAGGACTTAGCCTCGCCGCAAATTCGCCGATCACAGTCACTGTTGCTGCTGCAACTGGTCGAGCCGGTGATTGCGGTCAAGGTGGAGGAGTCGATGGAGGTTCATCTGTTCTTGGATCACTTACCGCAAGAGGTGGGAAAGCATCGCTTAATAGCGTGACCAATAACGCCGGAGCAAAAGGTGGCGTAAGCGGGAATGGGAATCTCGGCGGTGTTGGAACGGCCAATGGTGGAGCAGGTTGCACCACAGGAAATTGCCAAGTAGGTGGTGGTGGTGGAGCAGGAGCTGCTGGATCAGGCAAGAATGGTGGCGCAGGTATCAACTCAGATATTGTCACCATCGGTACCAATGTGATGTTTGGAAGTGGTGGCGCAGGCTGGGCAGGATCAGGAGATATCGGTACTGCATTCTCTGGTGGCGCTGTACCAGGTTCAACATGTGATGCACCAGCAAATCGAGGTGGTGGTGGTGCAGATTGCAGCGGCACTGCAACAACAGGTGGTTCGGGTGGTTCGGGCTATGTTGTCGTTCGCTATGCATATAACAATCCACCAGTAATCGGTGCATTCTCAGGTGCAACTACTGCGACTTACTCATCAAATGAGAACATAGCTGGTCTCTACTCCCTCGGCGCAACTGATGCCGATGCGGGTACAACTCTCACATATTCCCTTACCGGTACCGATGCCAATGATTTTGCAATTAGTGGCAGTGGCACACTTTCTTTTTCGCCAGCGCCAGATTTCGAGGCCCCCACTGACTCAGATTCCAATAATATTTATGTAGTAGTCACTTGGGTCTCTGACGGAATCGCCAATGATTCTCAGACCGTGACAATTACCGTCAATAACGTGAGCGAAAATGGAACGATTTCAATTCCAGTAATTACCGGTTCCCCAACAAAAGGTATAAACCTCACTGCCTCAGTCACGGTCAATTCAGCAGGAAAAGTGGCCTTCTTGATCGATGGAAAACGTGTTGTGGGGTGTCTTTCAAAGGCCACATCAGGCGCCTATCCCACATTCACGGCAACATGCACATGGAAGCCATCCAGGATTGGGCGACAGTTTCTCACTGCAATTTTTACCCCGACAAGTAACACTTTTGCACCTGCAACATCACAACCTATGCTTATTTGGGTCGTAAAGCGAAGCACTATTCGTTAAAACTACAGACCTTTGAGCGCGCTCACTACCTTTGTCAGCGAGGCCTTTGCATCACCGAAGAGCAATGTGGTCTTTGGATCATAGAGAAGTTCATTCTCGATTCCCGCAAAACCTGGACGCATAGAACGTTTCAGGAAGATGATATTTGCAGCATCTGAAACTTTCAGAATCGGCATTCCGTAGATCGGACAGCCTGGTGTGTTCTCGGCTGCAGGATTAACCACATCGTTTGCGCCAATCACAATTGCTACATCTGTCTGACCAAAGGTTGGATTTACATCTTCCATCTCTGCCAATTGCTCGTAAGGAACATTTGCCTCGGCCAGCAAGACATTCATATGGCCTGGCATACGACCTGCAACCGGGTGAATTCCATATGCAACATCGATTCCCTTAGAGATTAGTAGATCGGCCATTTCTCGCACTGTGTGCTGCGCCTGTGCTACCGCTAATCCAAATCCAGGAACGATTACAACTCGACGGGCATAGTTAAGAAGAATTGCCACATCTTCCGCTGATCCTGATTTCACTGGGCGTTCTTCACCTGCTGCTGCAGCATCTTGCGGCTTTGCGGTAAATGCTCCAAAGAGAGTGCCGAAGAGTGAACGACCCATAGCCTCTGCCATCAAGCGAGTGAGAATGGTTCCTGATGCGCCTACCAAGGTTCCAGCGATGATGAGTAGCGTTGAATCGAGGACATATCCGCTGGCAGCAACAGTGAGACCGGTAAAGGCGTTGAGCAGTGAGATAACAATAGGAACATCTGCTCCACCAACAGGCAATACAAAGAGCACGCCAAAGAGCAGCGATAAAGCAGCCAAAATCAATAGCGGATTGGTACCTAGAGCCTGAACAACCCAAACTGAAACACCCAGGACCGCAATGAGATTAGCTGCGATCACAAATCGGCCGCCAGGGAAGACGACAGGGCGTGTTGTCATCAACTCCTGTAACTTCAAGAAAGTGATGATTGATCCGCTGAATGAGACACATCCAACAACAACGGTGAAGACGGTAAAGATAACTTCGGCAGTTGTTGCTTTAGCACCGAGGTCGAGATACTCGACGATCGCTACGAGCGCAGCCGCGCCACCGCCGACACCATTAAAGAGAGCCACAAGCTGAGGCATATTTGTCATCTGCACTTTACGAGCTGCAGGAACACCAATCACTAATCCAACGATCAGTGAACCAATAATCCAGACCATGTTCTTGGATGATTCAAGGTGAAAGAAGACCATCACTATTGCAATAGTTGCGCCAGCGGCACCGAGGAGATTTCCACGGCGCGCAGTCTTTGGGTGAGAGAGCCCCTTAAGGGCCAAGATAAAGAGAACGCCGGCGCCGAGTCCGATGAGATCGTAGATAAAGTCACTCACTTCTGCTCACCGCCCTTCTTCGGCTTAAACATTTCAAGCATACGATCGGTGACAACGAACCCTCCAACAACGTTGATAGTTGCAAGGATGATTGCTGCCACAGCAAGACCAAGCTCTAAATTTCCCTTTGCTTCATTGGCTACGATGATTGCTCCGACCAAGATAACGCCGTGGATCGCGTTGGCTCCTGACATCAGTGGCGTGTGAAGAGTTGATGAGACCTTTGACACGACTTCGAATCCGACAAAGACGGCAAGAACAAAGATCGAAATGACTGCGATTGGCTCCATTACTTTGCCGCCTTTGCTTCAGGTGTTCGTCGAGCGCCAGCATGTGTCACTGCGGCACCATTGATAATTTCATCTTCAAAGTTAAGGTTGATTGCTAATTCAACTGCCGCCATATCCTCCTTGGCTGGGACTGCACCTTGAGTGAGTAAAGTCAGCAGATTTACGACATTTCGAGCGTACAAACTCGATGCATGGAAAGGCAGTTGGCTTGGGACATCTTTGCCACCCCAGATGCGAACACCCCCGGCTGTTTCAACGATTTCACCCGGCTTAGATCCTTCAACATTTCCGCCGGTCTCAGCAGCCAAGTCGACAATGATTGTTCCTGGCTCCATCGCATCGACCATTTCTTTCGTCATTAAACGTGGAGCAGTTCGTCCAGGAACTGCAGCTGTTGTTATAACTACATGGGATTTTGCAATGTACGGCGTTAAGAGTTCGCGTTGCTTTGCCGCGCGCTCTTCAGTCATCTCTCGCGCATATCCACCAGCGCCTTCTAGCGCATCGAGCTCAAGTTGGATAAATGTTGCACCCATAGAGCGCACCTCATCAGCAGAAGCTGGGCGCACATCGTATGCAGAGACAACGGCTCCAAGCCTGCGCGCGGTTGCAATAGCTTGTAGCCCGGCAACTCCTGCACCAAGAACAAGTACTTGTGCCGGCGTTACTGTTCCGGCAGCAGTCATGAGCAGCGGAAAGAATCGTGGAGATAGTTCAGCTCCTACAAGCGCCGCTCGATAACCTGCACAGAGCGCCTGTGAAGTAAGCGCATCCATTGATTGTGCACGAGATATACGTGGAACTAATTCAAGTGAGAATGCGGTAACGCCTGCTGCAGCGGCAGCATCGATTGAATCAACTGAAGTAGTTGGAGATAAGAATGAGATTGTTACTGCGCCCGTTTTGAGGCTCTTCATTTGCGCTGGATTAAGGGGTTGCACTGAAAGAACCACATCGGCACCTGCAAGTACATCCCCGCTAACAACAGAGGCACCTGCAGATCGGTAGTGATCATCAGATGCCTGAGAGTGAAGCCCCGCGCCGCTTTCTATCGCGACCTCGTACCCCAACTTCGTTAACTTGCTAATGACATCGGGGACTAAAGCGACGCGCTTCTCGCCTTCTCGAACTTCTTTTGGGACGGCTACTCTCATGGATAAAGGCTACTCAGCAACCTTGGGTAAACCTAGGGTTGGCGGGAAATCGCCCTATCTTGAGGCGTTTTATGGATGAAAACTATCTCTGGCTTAGGCTTCTGCTTGAAATTCGAGCAATAATTTCCAGGATTCGGTTCTTCCGGGCCATGTACTTTTGCTGGATTTCAGCTACTGCTGCAGAGATTTCAATTAATGAGTCCACCTTTTCGGTTGGTAACTTCTTCAACTCTCGCAACACCGCTGTCCGATAGATCGATTCCGCAGGGGCTAAGCCAGCAGAAACTAGTTCAGGGTAATAGACAGTTTTACTACCTTCGATCCGGCCTGCAACCTCATACTTGAATACAATCTTCGCGATAGCACCAAGATTTTGTGAATCTTCTCCTTTGAGTTGTGAAATCTCTTCATTAACATAAGTAATGTTCTTGGCTGTGACACCAAAAATATCTGCAGCCGCAAATTGATCGACTGTCAAAGGTTTCCCTGATGAAAGCGTCGACTTGATCTCTCCAATAGCTTTCTCTACAGCTTTTGCTCGTTCTTCACGCGATTTTCGGATCTGCTCATCAGACGAGGCAGACGAGGATGAGTTATTACTAGTACTCACTGGTGCAGCTAGAGTTGCCAAATGAATCATAAAAGCGTCTCCGTTACCTGCATGCGAAAAGGTCTGAGCGCCGTTTCCAGTGTCAATAGAGACAGCTGACCCAAAGTTTCCTGAGATTGCGAATTTCCCGGCGTTTACAACATAAATATCTGTTATCTGATCTGACTGTGCGGCGCCGAATCGATCGTAACCGCTGTATGAGCCACTCGAACTTAGCTTCCAAACGATTCCGTCAGTGAGCCCATTAGAAGTCACCGTAGTGCTTGGATTCGCTGGATCGAGGTTTACTGGCCCTCCTGCACCGATATTTCCAACGACATAGATATTTGCATCGGAATCAATTCCAAGACCATAGAGAGCATCTCCTCCAGGCCCAACTAATTGTTTACCCCACTGTAAGACTCCATCAGCACTGTATTTAAAGAGTTCAAGATCGCTAGCGCCATTTACCGTGAAAGTCTCAGTGCCAGACAAGGAGGCGAAGGTGATATTTCCACGCGCCTGTACCGATAGATAAGCATTGCTTGAAGAATCTATGGCTAAACGAGGTGCGTAATACTCTTCAGCCGAACTGCCAATCGTTGTAGTCCACTGAAAAGCGCCTGAGCTATTTAACTTAACTAAGTAGGCGTCTGCTCCGCCTAAGGAGGTCTTGTTACTCGTGCCAGTACCGGGATCAAAGTCTGCAATTGAATTGAAATATCCTGCGACAAACATATCTCCAGAAGCGTTTACTTTGACGTTTTGAGCGTAGTCAATTCCAGATCCACCAAATTTTCCAGCCCAAATGTATTCACCCTGTGAGTTCAACTTCAAAACATATCCATCAAGGTTGCCACTTGAAACTAGATTATTCGTCACGGAGCTTGAAGGATTAAAATCGGTAGTTCCGGTGAAGGCTCCGGCAGCATAGATATTGCCTCCTGCATCAACATCTAGTCCATATAGGAAATCATTATTATTGGCACTACCGAAGGTTTTGGTCCACAAATAGTTGCCACTTGCATCGTATTTTGAGATAAATGCATCTGATCCAGTTCCACCTACAACGGTTATGGTTTCGTCTACCGAGGTTGGATTAAAGTCTATTGAACTTGAAAAGTAACCTCCAACATAGATGTTATTTGAACCATCTACGACAATGTCTTTGATGTAATCGTCACCGGAGCCGTTAAACGAATAGGTCCAAACTCTGTTTCCATTTGCATCAAATTTACTGAGAGCGATGTCATAGTAATTTACGCTCACGGATGTGTTTGCTGTTCGAGTATCCGTTCCGCTTGTGGGATCAAAATCTGCCAATCCACGAAAATTGACGCCGACATACGAATTGCCGACTCCATCTATCGCAACTGCAGCACCTTCATCGTTAGAAGCTCCGCCAAATACCGCCGCCTTCACTGTTTCGTTGACCCAAGCATGTGCTGGGTGAACAATGAGAGTTCCCGTGATGATAATTGAAAGGCTTATTGCGATTCGGCGGTAGATTTTCATGATTCCTTAAGTATGTTGGAGATTAGACGCAGAGTATAGACAAAGGGAATGCCCCGGGTTTGAACCCAGGGCATTCCGAAGATGTGTGGCTGATTAGTCGTTACTACGAAGAATCGAGATGAGGCGAAGCACCTCGAGGTAGAGCCATACGAGTGTGACCATAAGGCCAAATGCCATACGCCATGACTCTTCAGCTGGAACCTTTGCGGCAACC
>JBEGSV010000041.1:0-12671 GCA_041179685.1 Actinomycetota bacterium | reverse complement strand
CGGGTTTACACCCTTCGATCTACCTATTGGAGCACATCATGCCAATTGCAACCCCTGAAGTTTATGCAGCAATGTTGGACCGAGCTAAGGCAGGCAAGTTCGCCTATCCAGCTATCAACGTCTCCTCATCGCAGACAATCATTGGCGCTATCCGCGGTTTCGCAGAGGCAGAATCAGATGGAATCATCCAATTCTCTTGGGGTGGAGCAGAGTACGCATCTGGTTCAACTGTTAAAGATCAGGTCGCCGGCGCAGTAGCGCTCGCAGAGTTTGCACACGTTGTTGCAAAGAATTACAACGTCAATATCGCTATCCACACAGATCACTGCCCAAAAGAGAAGCTCGACACATTTATGCGTCCACTTCTCGAAATTGGTGCGCAGCGCATCAAGGATGGAAAGCAACCACTATTTAACTCACACATGTGGGATGGCTCAGCTGTCGACATGAAGGAGAACATGGTTATTGCCAAGGAGCTCCTCGCAAAGTCAGTTGCAGCAAAGACAATTCTTGAAATCGAAATCGGCGTCGTCGGTGGAGAAGAAGATGGCGTCGAGGCAAAGCACGATGCAAAGCTCTACTCAACTCCAGAAGATGCGTTGATGACTATCGAGACTCTCGGTAATGGCGAGAATGGTCGCTACATGGTTGCGGCGACATTCGGAAATGTTCATGGCGTTTATAAGCCAGGTAACGTTGTGCTTCAGCCAAAGATTCTCGACACACTTCAGGATGCGGTTGCAGCAAAGCTTGGTCTCGCTGATGGAAGCAAGCCAATGGATCTCGTATTCCACGGTGGTTCTGGCTCACTACTTTCAGAGATCCGTGACTCACTTGATTATGGTGTTATCAAGATGAATATCGATACAGATACGCAGTATGCATTTACTCGCCCTGTTGTAGATCACGTTATGAAGAACTATGACGGCGTTCTCAAGATTGATGGCGAGATCGGAAATAAGAAGGCATACGATCCACGTGCATGGGGTAAGGCTGCTGAAGCCGGTATCGCTGCACGCGTTGCCCTTGCTTGCGCAGATCTACGTTCAACCGGTACATCACTACTTAAGTAATTCATTCACCTACGAGTCGGAGAGGCTTTACCTATGCCTGCATTAGTTCTACTGGGAGCACAGTGGGGTGATGAGGGCAAGGGTAAAGCTACCGACTTGCTCGGAGATCGCGTTGATTATGTAGTCCGTTATCAGGGCGGTAACAACGCAGGACATACTGTTGTTATTGGTGATCAGAAGTATGCGCTTCACCTACTTCCATCAGGAATCCTTTCTCCAAACGTTGTACCTGTTATTGCAAATGGTGTTGTTATTGATCCAGCAGTTCTCTTGCAAGAAATCAATGGACTTACCGAGCGCGGAATCGATTGCAGCAAGTTGGTCATCTCAACTAATGCGCACTTGATTACTCCGTACCATCGCACAATCGATAAAGTTTCAGAGCGCTTCCTCGGTAAATCAAAGATTGGTACAACAGGTCGCGGAATTGGTCCGGCTTATGCAGATAAGATCAATCGAATCGGTATTCGCGTACAGGATCTCTTTGACCCATCAATTCTTCGCCAGAAGCTTGAGGGCGCACTCCGCGATAAGAATCAGATTTTGATTAAGGTATTTAATCGTAAAGAGATGTCGGTAGATGATGTTCTCGCTGAATATCTCGAATATGCAGAGATCTTGCGCCCTTATGTTGCAGATACAGTTTTACTACTCGATCAAGCGCTTAAGGCTGGTAAGCGAGTTCTGCTCGAAGGTTCTCAAGGAACTCTCCTCGATGTCGATCACGGAACCTATCCATTCGTAACTTCATCAAACCCAACTGCAGGCGGTGCTTGCACCGGTTCAGGTGTCGGCCCAACAAAGATTGAGAAAGTTATTGGAATCGTAAAGGCCTACACAACTCGCGTTGGATCTGGCCCATTCCCAACTGAGCTCTTCGATGAAGATGGTGAAAAGCTTCGCACCATCGGCGGCGAAGTCGGTGTCACAACTGGTCGTGCGCGTCGTTGCGGTTGGTATGACGCTCCAATTGCTCGTTACGCAGTGCGCGTCAATGGCCTTACAGACTTCTTCCTCACCAAACTCGATGTCCTCACCGGTTGGGAGCAGATCCCAGTATGTGTGGCTTACGAGATCGATGGAAAGCGCGTTGAAGAACTTCCTTCATCACAGAGCGATTTCCACCATGCAAAGCCAATTTATGAGTACCTCCCAGGTTGGAAGGAAGATATCTCTGGCGCACGCAAAATCAGCGATCTGCCAAAGAATGCCCAGGATTACATCACCTTCCTTGAGAAAATCTCGGGTGCTCCGATGAGCGCTATCGGCGTAGGTCCGGGTCGCGACCAGACAATCGTCGTAAAGGATTTCATCTAAGCCATGAAAATCCTCCTAGTCGGAAGTGGCGGTCGTGAACACGCACTTGCACTAGGACTGCGAGCAGATTCAGCTTGTACCGAACTTCATGTGGCTCCAGGCAATCCCGGAATTGCAGATATTGCAACTCTTCATCCGCTAGTGATTACAGATAATGTAGCAATTGCAGATCTCGCTCAATCCCTTGCAGTAGATCTCGTTGTCATCGGCCCAGAAGTTCCACTCGTTAATGGCGCTGCAGATGCTATCCGCGCAATCGGAATTCCCGTCTTTGGACCGTCAAAGGCGGCGGCTCAGCTAGAAGGTTCAAAAGATTTTGCAAAGGGCGTCATGCGAGATGCTGGAGTTCCTACCGCGCTTAGCTATACATGCACAACTGAAGAAGAAATCAATAAAGCGCTCGATACCTTTGGATCGCCATACGTTGTGAAAGATGATGGTCTTGCGGCAGGAAAGGGCGTTGTTGTCACTCACGATCGCGACGTCGCACTCAAGCATGCACTCTCTTGCAATCGCGTAGTCATTGAAGAGTATTTGGATGGTCCTGAGATTTCTCTCTTTGGAGTCTCTGACGGTCGAAATATTTTGGCGATGGAGCCGGCGCAAGATTTTAAGCGCGCATACGATGGCGATAAGGGGCCTAATACTGGCGGAATGGGCGCGTATTCACCGCTTCCATGGGCGCCAGCCGACATCGTCGAAGAGACATATGAGAAAGTTTTAGCTCCCATGATCGCTGAAATGGCTGCTCGTGGAACTCCTTTCGTAGGCTTGTTATATGCCGGCCTTGCTCTCACAAAGAACGGTCTGAAAGTTATCGAGTTCAATGCCCGATTTGGCGATCCAGAGACAGAAGTTCTTATTCCTCGTCTACGGACACCACTAGCAACACTTCTCTATAACGCAGCAACAGATAATCTCGATGACACAGTTCTTCATTGGTCTAACGAGAGCGCAGTTACTGTAGTTCTCGCATCAGAGGGCTACCCGGAAGCACCCGCAATTGGCCGCTTTATCAAGAGCGGTACAACAAGTGATCGCGCAACGGTTTACCACGCTGGAACCGATATCAATGGATGTTTCCTAGTCTCTGCGGGTGGTCGAGTTCTCACAGTGACCGGAGTCGGCAGCAATCTTGCTGAAGCAAGAGAAGCGGCTTACTTCGCGGTCTCAGGGATAGAACTAGAAGGATCTTTTTATCGTTCAGATATCGCATTAGCAGCAAGTGAGGGGAAGTAGAGCAATGAGCGTATTAGCCAACCGTTATGCATCTGATGAGATGCGCAAGGTTTTCTCACCAGAGGCAAAGATCATCTCAGAGCGCAAACTCTGGATTGCCGTCGCTCGTGCTCAATCGAAACTTGGCCATGCAATTGATGCCGCTGTCATCGCAGATTACGAGAAGGTAATCGAGAAGATTGATCTTCAATCTATCGATGCTCGTGAAAAGATAACTCGCCACGATGTGAAAGCACGGATCGAAGAGTTCAATGCTCTAGCAGGACATGAGGCGATTCATGCGGGCATGACAAGTCGTGACCTCACCGAAAATATTGAAGCGCTCCAGATTCGCGATGGCCTCAATATCGTCCGAGATAAAGTTGTTGCACTCCTTGCACGTTTAGGTGAGAAGGCGGTGCAGTACTCAGATCGCCCAATCGCAGGGCGCTCCCATAATGTGCCGGCGCAGATCACAACGCTCGGAAAGCGTTTCGCTTCGGCAGCCGAAGAGCTGCTCTATGCATACGAGCGCCTCGAAAGCCTGCAAAACCGTTACCCAATGCGTGGAATCAAGGGCCCTGTAGGTACTGCGCAAGATTCAATTGATCTCCTTGGCTCTTCAGCCACACACCACAAACTTGAAGAATCAATCGCTGCCGAACTCGGATTCGAGCGGGTGCTCGATTCTGCCGGGCAGATTTACCCACGATCACTCGATTATGAAGTGCTCACAACGCTAGTTCAATTAGCAGCATCACCATCATCACTTGCTACATCTATCCGATTGATGGCAGGCGCAGAGTTGGTCACAGAGGGCTTTAAGGATGGCCAGGTTGGCTCTTCTGCGATGCCACATAAAATGAACACACGTTCATGCGAACGCGTAAATGGCTTGACTGTCATCCTGCGCGGATATGCATCAATGGTCTCCGAGCTCGCGGGAAATCAATGGAACGAAGGTGACGTCTCTTGTAGCGTTGTTCGTCGCGTAGCAATTGCCGATGCCTTCTATGCAATCGACGGCCTATTAGAAACCATGCTGACGGTACTTAACGAGTTCGGAGCATTTCCTGCAGTTATCGATGCAGAGCTCGAACGCTACCTCCCATTCTTGGCGACAACAAAGATTTTGATGGCATCAGTTAAAGCTGGAGTCGGACGCGAAGTTGCTCATGAGGCAATCAAGGAGCATGCAGTTGCTGCGGCGTTGGGCATGCGCGAGGGTAAGAGTAATAACTTGCTCGCGACCCTTGCATCGGATGCGCGCATTCCATTTACACGTGAAGAGTTAGAAGCACTGATTGGCAATCCCATCGAATTTACAGGTGACGCTCGCGAGCAAGTATCACGAGTTGTTCTAAGGATTGAAGCAATCACAAAGAACTTCGCTCATGCGGCAAAGTACAAGCCAGGCTCTATTCGATGAGTGGATTCGGGGCAGCGGGCGCACCTGTTGCGCCGGTAGTTGATGGCTGGAGACATATACGCACCGGCAAGGTACGCGATCTCTATAGCAATGACGAGGGAGAAATCCTGCTCGTTGCATCAGATCGCATCTCAGCTTTTGATTGGGTTCTTCCTTCGGTAATCCCCAATAAAGGCGCTATTTTGACGCAGTTATCGCTCTTCTGGTTTGAACTCCTAGGCGACATTGTTCCTAATCACATCATCACCGAAGATGTCCCTAGCTCGGTAATGGATCGCGCTGTCATTGTTCAACCACTAGAGATGTTTAACATTGAATGTGTAGCACGCGGTTATCTGACCGGCAGTGGTTTGACCGAGTACAACGAGAATCAGCGAGTATGCGGAAATCAGCTTCCCGCTGGCTTGCTCGACGGATCTCAATTACCGAATTCGATCTTTACTCCTGCAACAAAGGCTGAAGTTGGTGATCACGATATCAATATAGATTTCGAAGAAGCCTCTCGAATTATTGGATCAGATATTGCAGCGGAGCTTCGAGCGACAACGCTTAAGTTGTATGACACCGCTGCGGAGTATGCGCTCAGCCGAGGCATCATCCTTGCAGATACGAAGTTTGAGTTCGGAAAAAATTCTGAGGGCGTAATTACCCTCGGAGATGAAGCGCTAACTCCCGATTCTTCACGTTTCTGGGAGCTCGATGGATGGGCTCCAGGGTCATCACAGCCGTCATATGACAAGCAATTTGTTCGAGATTGGTTGATCTCAAGTGGTTGGGATAGAAAATCTCCGCCACCGCAATTGCCGCAAGAGATTATCGAGAAGACCGCTGCGCGATATGAAGAAGCATTCGAGCGAATTACCGGTACTAAGTTTTAATTGCAAGAACTAACAAGGGAGAAGCAAATGGCAATAATCGTGGTGGATGTTATGTTGAAGCCAGAGATTTTAGATCCACAAGGTAAGGCGGTTGCCTCAGCGCTGCCACGACTTGGTTTCTCTTTTGCAACTGATGTGCGTCAAGGTAAGCGATTTGAAATTACAGTAGATGGCGAACCAACAGCAGCACAACTTGCAGAGGTTGAGGTTGCGGCAGAGAAGTTGCTCTCTAACCCTGTTATCGAGAACTTCACAGTTCGAGTAGAGAAGTAAACGCGATGAAGATTGGTGTTGTTACCTTTCCGGGCACACTCGATGATCGAGATGCTGCTCGCGCTGTTCGCTTCGCCGGTGGTGAGGCAATTGAGCTCTGGCACGACGATGCCGACCTCAAGGGGGTAGATGCAGTCATTCTGCCCGGTGGCTTTTCATACGGTGATTACCTCCGATGTGGAGCTATCTCTCGTTTTTCACCGGTAATGGAGCCACTGATTGCAGCGGCCAAGGGTGGAATGCCGCTCCTAGGAATTTGTAACGGATTCCAGGTTCTCGCAGAAGCCCATCTCATTCCCGGCGCTCTCACTCGTAATCAGCACCTGCACTTCCTCTGCACCGATCAGAAAATTCGGATTGAAAATAACGCCACTGCATGGACCAACTCTTTTGCTAAGGGGCAAGAGGTTGTTATCCCGCTCAAGAATGGTGAAGGCTCTTACCAATGTGACGATGAAACCCTGAAAATGTTAGAAGGCGAAGGTCGGATCATCGCTAGATATGTGGGAGAAAATCCCAACGGTTCACGCAACCTTATCGCGGGTATCTCAAATGAGCGTGGAAATATCGTTGGCTTAATGCCGCATCCAGAGCATGCAATTGATTCTCTCACCGGTCCTTCTTCAGATGGGCTGGGATTCTTCACATCTGTTCTTACATCACTTGTCGCCGGAGGTGTGAAGTAATGTCACTAGATACTGTTGCAATAGCAAAGGCCAATCCGGATACACCGCAACCATTTGCAGAGCTTGGTCTTAAGCCAGATGAGTATGCAAGCATTAAAGAGATTCTTGGACGCCGTCCAACATCATCCGAGTTGGCCATGTATTCAGTGATGTGGTCCGAGCACTGCTCGTACAAGTCATCAAAAGTCCACCTCAAACAATTTGGCGATAAGGCAGTTAAGTCTGATGCGCTTCTCGTTGGAATCGGCGAGAATGCCGGTGTTGTAGATGTTGGTCAAGGTTATGCAGTGACATTTAAAATTGAATCACATAACCATCCTTCCTACATCGAGCCTTATCAAGGAGCAGCAACCGGTGTCGGTGGAATCGTTCGCGATATTTTGACTATGGGCGCTCGACCAATTGCAGTGATGGATCCACTTCGCTTTGGGCCAGCAGACGCTCCAGATACACGTCGCGTTCTTCCCGGAGTGATTGCAGGTGTAGGTGGATATGGAAATTGTCTCGGTCTGCCAAACATTGGCGGCGAAGTTGTCTTCGATGAGACATATCTCGGCAATCCATTAGTCAATGCTCTCTGCGTCGGCGTAATGAAACATAGCGATATTAAGCTGGCCAAGGCTGCTGGCGCTGGAAATCTCGTTGTTCTATACGGTGCAAAGACTGGTGGAGATGGAATCGGAGGCGTTTCTGTCTTAGCCTCTGAAACCTTTGAATCTAAAGGTCCAGCTAAGCGCCCCGCCGTTCAGGTAGGTGACCCATTTGTAGAGAAGGTATTAATCGAGTGCTCACTTGAAATCTTCGCTGAAGATCTCGTAGTTGGAATTCAGGACCTTGGCGGTGCAGGACTTTCCTGCGCAACATCAGAGCTCGCCTCAGGTGGCTCAGGTGGCATGAAGGTGCAGTTGGATAAGGTCCCACTTCGGGACCCATCGCTCTCGCCAGAAGAGATTCTGATGTCTGAGTCACAAGAACGCATGTGTGCAATCGTTGAACCATCAAAGATTGATCGCTTCCTTGAAATCTGTAAGAAGTGGGATGTGACATCAACCGTAATTGGTGAAGTCACAGATGGATCACATCTTGAAATCACCTTCAATGGAGAACTCATTGTTGATGTGCCACCTCGCACCGTCGCTCATGATGGACCTGTCTACAAACGACCATTTGCCCAGCCTGCTTATATTGATGAGGTTGCGAAGCAGGTCATCAATCCTCCACTTCCTACTTCGGCAGAAGAAATTAGAGAGACGATTCTCAAGGTCGCAGCAACGCCAAATCTTGCCGACAAATCCTGGGTGACAGATCAATATGATCGCTATGTCCAAGGAAATACGATTCAATCTCAACCAGATGATTCAGGTATGGTCAGAATCGATGAGAAGACACATCTTGGCGTTGCGATTGCAACAGATGCCAATGCAAATTGGTCTTATCTCAACCCATATGAAGGTGCGAAGCTGGCCCTTGCAGAGGCAGCTCGCAACATTGCAACTGCAGGGGCAAAACCACTAGCAGTTACCAACTGTCTTAACTTTGGTTCGCCTGAGGATCCAGGTGTCATGTGGCAATTTGCTGAGACCGTCCGCGGACTTGCAGATGGCTGTCTTGAAATGGGACTCCCAGTTACTGGAGGCAATGTCTCTTTCTATAACCAGACTGGCTCTACTGCGATTCTTCCAACTCCCGTCATCGGAGTTCTTGGAGTCATCCAGGATGTCCGTACTCGCACGCCAATGTCCTTTAAAGACGCTGGTTTAGAGCTATTTTTACTCGGCGAGACAGATGGAAATCTTTCAGGGAGCGAATGGGCGTACATCCACGGTATGCGCGGCGGTATCGCTCCAACGGCAGATCTCCAGCGCGAGATGCGCTTAATTGACCTCTTAGTTGCGGGCAATCAGAGCGCGCTCTTTTCTGCAGCGCACGATTTAAGCCAAGGCGGATTGGCAATTACTCTGATCGAGATGGTTCTCCGTCATCGAGTAGGTGCAAATATCAAGGTTGATGATCCGGGTATTGCGCTTTTAAGTGAGACGCCAGGGCGAGTTGTTGTTGCTGCCAAGAAAGATAAGGTTTCAGACCTTCAATCACTGGCAGCAAAATTCGATATTGCACTTGCACAGCTAGGAACAACTGGGGGAGATGCGCTCGTTATCAACGACGCTTCGATATCTCTCGATGAATTACACCTGGCTCATACAAATACTTTTAAGAAATTATTTGGATAGTAGATAATGCGCGACCCCAAGGTACTCAACGAAGTGAAGTCAACGCTTGCACTTCTCGTAGAAAAGTTTCCCGGCAGAGCAATCGAGGTACGTATACCTCCCTATGCTGCTGTGCAATGTGGTGATGGACCTAAACACACGCGGGGTACTCCACCTAATGTGATTGAGATGGATGCAGATACTTGGTTGCAGCTCGCCGATGGAAGGCGCACTTGGGCAGAAGCTTTCAATGACGGATTGATCTCTGCATCAGGCAGCCGCGCAGATTTAAGCCACCTACTACCGCTCAGGAGCACCCCATGACCCGTAGAGCAGATGGAAACCTCAACCACAACCTCCTTGATGAAGATAAAGGGCCACAAGATGCGTGTGGAGTTTTCGGTGTCTACGCACCGAACGAAGAGGTAGCAAAGCTCACCTTTTACGGACTCTATGCACTTCAACATCGTGGTCAAGAGTCAGCTGGAATCGCTACCTCTGATGGCGAACGCATCGTCATCTTTAAGGATATGGGTCTGGTTTCTCAAGTATTTACCGAGAGCGATCTATCCTCATTAAAGGGCGATATCGCTATTGGACACTGCCGATATAGCACCACTGGCTCCAGTACTTGGGTCAATGCTCAACCAACGCTTCGCCCAACTAAGTACGGCACTATTGCACTTGGCCATAATGGCAATCTCACCAACACTGGTCAGCTCTTTGATTTAGTGCGCGAGCTCGAACCGGAAGTTCCAAAGTTAGGTCGCGGGGCTACAACGGATACCGAAATTATGACAGCCCTGATTGGTCTACAAGATCATGAGACGATTGAAGAGAATATTGTTGCCGTGCTTCCGCTTTTGCAAGGCGCCTTTTCACTTGTGATTATGGATGAAACCACTTTATATGCAGCGCGAGATCTCAACGGAGTTCGCCCGCTTGTTCTCGGAAAGTTAGATAGCGGTTGGGTCGTTGCATCCGAGACCGCAGCTCTCGATATCGTTGGTGCAACATTTGAGCGTGAGATCGAACCAGGTGAATTTATCGCTATTGATCACGAAGGTGTTCGATCACAGATGTGGGGAACTCCAGATCCAAAGGGTTGCATCTTCGAGTATGTCTACCTCGCTCGCCCTGATACGACAATCGCAGGGCAAGGTATCCATGCAGTGCGAGGCGCCATTGGGCGTCGGTTAGCAGTTGAATCACCAGTCAACGCCGATCTTGTTATTCCTGTTCCAGAGTCAGGAACACCTGCCGCCATCGGTTTTGCGAAAGAGTCTGGAATTCCATTTGGCCTCGGTCTGGTAAAGAATTCATATGTTGGTCGTACATTTATTCAACCTTCGCAGACAATTCGCCAACTTGGTATTCGTCTCAAACTCAATCCTTTACGTGAAATCATTGAAGGTAAGCGGATTGTTGTTGTCGATGATTCAATCGTCCGCGGAAATACCCAGCGCGCTATCGTGAAGATGCTCCGTGAAGCCGGTGCTCTTGAGATCCATGTTCGGATATCTTCCCCACCAGTGAAGTGGCCATGTTTCTACGGAATTGACTTTGCAACTCGGGCTGAACTCATAGGTGCAGAGATGACGGTTGAGGAGATTCGCCAATCTATCGGCGCAGATTCTCTAGGATTTGTCTCTGAAGCGGGCCTCATAGAAGCGACGAAGGTGGCGGAAAATAAGCTCTGTACGGCCTGTTTCTCAGGTAAATACCCAATTGCAATTCCAGCAGATTTATCTGAAGGTAAGACGCGGCTAGAAATCACGGAGGTCTAACGATGGCAACATATAAAGATTCAGGTGTCGATATCGATGCCGGAGATCGCGCCGTCGAATTGATGAAAGCTTCTGTTGCACGTGCTTCTCGCCCAGAAGTCATGGGCGGTATCGGAGGCTTCGCTGGACTCTTTGACGCATCAAAGCTAAAGGATATGAAGCGGCCGCTCCTTGCGACATCGACCGATGGTGTTGGAACCAAGACTGAGATCGCACGTCAAATGGGTATCTACAACACTATCGGTGAAGATCTTGTAGCCATGGTGGTCGATGATCTCGTTGTCTGTGGGGCTGAACCGCTCTTTATGACTGACTACATCGCAGTGGGCAAGGTAATTCCAGAGCGCATTGCGGCAATCGTCTCAGGTATAGCGAATGGATGTATCAAAGCTGGGACCGCACTGATCGGTGGAGAAACAGCAGAGCACCCAGGTCTCTTAAAGGAAGATGAATTTGATATTGCAGGAGCGGCGACAGGTGTAGTCGATAGCGATCTTCAATTAGGTGCTCACCGGGTGAAGGCAGGAGATGTAATTATCGCAATGCCCGCCAGCGGCATCCATGCCAATGGCTTTTCGCTTGTTCGCCACATTATTGCTACCCAAGAGCTCGATATCACTCGCAATTACGATTTCGCACAATCACTTGGTGAAGTTCTTCTGACTCCGACCGAGATCTACACACTTGATTGCCTTGCTCTAATCAAGGCGCAACAGGAGAACATCCGCACCTTTAGCCACATCACCGGTGGCGGGCTCGCAGATAACACCGCTCGCGTTATTCCTGATGGCCTAACCGCTATCTATGATCGCTCAACCTGGTCGCTACCGCTCGAGATGAAGTTCCTTGCCGATGTGGCATCAGTTCCGCAGTCAGATCTTGAGCGAACCTGGAATGCCGGAATCGGAATGAGCGCAATCGTCGATCCATCGGTTGCAGATCTCATTGTTCGCTCATTGGCGGCCCGAGGTATGAAGGCATGGATTGCCGGTAAGGTCGAAAAAGCAGCGGAAATGGGCGCTTCTCGCGCATACTTGGTCTCTGATTATTCCTAGTCGTTCAGACCGAACTACACGAATTAGAGTCGCAAGAAGAGGTAGAGCCGATGGCAAGTAAGTCCAAGCAGGTGAAGGCAGCACAAGGCAAGAAAGATCAACGTCTTGGCTATTGGCTCATTGCAATTCCGGTTATCACATTCATCATTAAATTAATCACGATGAGCAACGCTCCAGGTGGTGGATGGCTCGGTGCTGATGGTGAGAACTACCTCGGCGGCGTCGATGGAATTTTGAAAGATGGCCTCTTCTCGAAAGAGCGACTCCTTGGATATTGGCCGGCAGGTTATCCAGTCCTGATCTGGTTGATGACGAAGATTTCAATCACAAATATCTTGTGGGTCATCTCTATAACTCAAAGCGCTTTCTATGGATATGCCAGCTACTACTTCACTCGCCAATTACGCGATACAAGAATGAAGCCTTACCTATTTTGGATTGCGGTAATTCTTGCAATCAATCCGACTCTATCGTTGAGCTCACTGGCTGTCGGATATGAAAGTCCGATTGCTGCATGCATGTTGATGATTACCGGTCTCATCATTAAATCTCAGCAGAATCCAATCGATCGACGATTCTGGATCCGCGTAGCCGGTGTAGGTGGATTCTTCGCTCTTGCAGCATTTATGCAGCCACGTTGGTTGCTCACAACTCTCGTTGTTGCAATTGTCTGGGCTTTGGCTTACAAGAACCGTAAGCAACAGGCGCTCATCCTTATCGCTGTGATGGCAATTATGTCGATTGC
>JBEGSV010000040.1:0-3041 GCA_041179685.1 Actinomycetota bacterium | reverse complement strand
CTTCCCAATCGCCCTGAAGTTCCAGGAACGATTCTTACCGTCAATCAGGTGGGTTAGCCGTGGCGAAGAAAGTGTGGCGATCTAGCGATGCAGCTCGATGCATCATCATCCCTAGCGAGCTCGATCACAAATATTCCCGTGGCACACTTGGTGTGATCACCGGCTCTGCACAATATCCAGGTGCGGCCGTGCTGACGACCAGCGCTGCCGTTGCAACTGGGCTCGGTGCGTTGCGATTTCACAGTAACTCCGGTCTGGCGCATCTCGTCCTCCATCAAACCCCAGAGGCGTTGGTTCAGCCAGGGCCTGTAACAGCATGGCTAGCTGGCTCGGGAATCAGCTCGAAGAGATATAGCGATATCACCACCTGGCTTCGCCATCGCTGGTTTGCACTCCTTGACCGACAGAGCGTTCCAACGATTCTTGATGCCGGCGCGCTTCATCTCGCTGGTTCGCTCGACCAACCAACATTGATTACTCCTCATGCTGGTGAACTCTCGCAGCTCTTGGCGCAACGTGGCGTCATTGCAAGTGCCGAACTCATCGAATCAAATCCACGCGAATGGGCGGTTAAGGCATCCGAGCTATTGGCAGTCACGGTTCTATTAAAGGGAGCGCATACAGTTGTTGCCCAAGATCAATATCTCATCGAACTACCAGTCGCCACCCCATGGCTTGCAACTGCAGGAAGTGGAGATGTCCTCGCAGGAATAATCGGTGCATTGATTGCTACCAATTACATTGAGATTCTCAACGATGTGAAGAGACTTGCTGATGTTGCAGCAACTGGAGCGTTTATTCATAACCGAGCGGCACTTATCGCATCAGACGGTGCGCCGATTAGCGCCTCATCCATCGTCGCCGCAATACCAAAAGCGATAGGGAAGATCCTCGCCTAGTTAGGGCTGACCCTCTTTCTCCCTCACGATTACTTCACAACTCCATCACTTTGCTACTGTGCCGATACTTTGCTCGGTACCGTCGCTCTATGACAACTATCCAAGTAGAAAAGCCACGAGTTCTCATTCTCGATTGCAATCGCTTTGAATTAGCAACTCTTGCTGACTCCCTCCGTCTTCAAAGTTTAGATGTGGTGGGACAAGCCCCTGATGAAGAAAGTGTGCTCCAGCTATTTCGAGCCGTTTCCCCAGATGCAATCATCATTAATCTCCAAGGGTGTGATCACGATTGCATTTCTCTACTGCACTCACTGCGTGAAAATAATCCGAAGCTAGGAATCGTTATTCTCACCGATTCACCAGATCTACGACTCTACGGAATCCATCAAGCCCAACTGCCGCAAGGCTCTCAATTGATTGAGAAATCTGCGCTCAACGATCTTCGTGAAATTAGAGTCGCAGTCGATGTTGCCTTGAAACCTGAAGTTCGCACTGGCTGGTTGGCAAATGCCTGGGACTCATCGCTCAGCTCGCTCACAGATATTCAGATCGAAACCTTGCGTCTATTGGCTATGGGTCTCAGCAATTCAGATATTGGAAAGACTCGCTTCGTCAGTGAAAAGTCTGTCGAACAGACAATCACCCGAATCGCACAGCACCTCCATGTAGTTCATGAAAAGGGGCGCAATATGCGTGTAATTCTGGCCTCTGAGTACTACCGATGGCTCGGTTCACCACGAGAGCACGCAATTTAAATAACCTGGCTACGGTAAAGTCGGGGTATGAACTCCGACCTCACTGTTGCTGATTTACGTGCCCGGTGGAATGAAGTTCTGGATCAATTAGAGCGCACAAACCGCGTTGCCTGGATGGCCTTCTTCGATGGTCGACTCGAATCTTTTGACAATGGTCGCCTCACTCTAGATTTCACAGATCCAGCGAAGCTTTCAATGGGCCACGATTATCGTGAGGCTCGCCTGCGAATGGCTCCACAATTACAAGGTGTGATCTGGGATGTATTCGGAATCTCTGTCGTCGTCATAGAGAAGTAATGATGAAGATAAAGGCGATCGCAGCGTTTTCGGCTTTTGCCGCGATCTCTCTCGTAATAAACGCCGCTCCAACAACTGCGGCACCAAAAGAATCCGCACCAGCGATGGCAGGTCCCGGTGATCGCATTCATGGCGCTGACATCAGCCGTTGGCAACATCCAGGTGATAAGCCAATCAACTTTGAAAAGATGCATGCTGCTGGTCTGCGCTTTGTCATGATTAAGGCTTCTGATTCACGGCAAGATGCCGATCGACTAGCCGTTAAATATGTTGCAGCCGATCGCAAAGGTGCACAGGAGGCTGGTATCTACACCGGTTTCTATCACTATGCAGTTCTTCCAGATGTAACATCACCTAGCGCGCTGATTAAAGATGCAAAAGTTCAAGCGCAGAAGGCAATCTGGCGCCTTGCATCAATGGGCGGCTACAACGAGATGGACCTGCCTTACGCCCTTGATCTCGAAAACAATTGCATCCGATATCGCGCCAATAAATCATGTTCAAAGCGAGCAACCAAGAGCGCGGTAACCACTTGGGCAAAAGCTTTCCTTGCGACACTGGCAGAGAAGACCAACCGCACCCCAATCTTTTACTCATATCCCAACTTTCTCGAGAGCGCGATGGCCCGCGATAAGGAGCTTGCTAAATATCCTCTCTGGTTGGCGCAATATGCGATCAACCCGGCCATTCCTACCGCGCAACCGGGATTGAAGAATGTGGGCTGTTATGTGCATTCTTGGACAACTTCAGCGTGTAAATCAGAGTGGGTCGTCTGGCAGTACACATCCTGCGGAATCGCCCCGAAATATGGCGTTCCTGGTAATCGCCTTGATCTCAATGTATTTCGTGGAACCCAAGAGGCCTTCTTGGCGCTTGCATCAGGAACTTGGGTGCCAGCAGAGATAGATCTCATGCCACATAATGAAACTTCAACGATGATCATTGATCGCATCACTTCGTCATCAACAGATAAGTATGTAACTTTTTCATTGCAGGTCTTGCGCCCCGATAGCTCGCCAGTAGTGACCGGTGATGTGAAATTTGTTTCAGGGAGAAATCCGGTGCAATTGAAGTTCACTCAATCCATCGT
>JBEGSV010000039.1:0-2753 GCA_041179685.1 Actinomycetota bacterium | reverse complement strand
CGAGGCCAGAAGAGCCGATGCTGATAATCCGATCTCCTTCGCGACCCCAGATGAACCGGTCGTGCTCACAACGAGAGCAGTGCGGGGAGATACAGATTCTGCGGCGATGGGCGAGAGGCTGAGGGCAGGGCCATCAGAGACGAGCGCCTTTGCGATACGAGCCATTAACTCGCCCAGATTCCACGTGGGATCTACTGTGCGAACTTCTCGTTGTGACCTTTGCTCCATTGCCCGCGTAGGCTATCGCCCGTAATCAACAATGGAGGAATCGTGAGCAAGCCGATTAAGCGTGATTTTGGTGACCGCACCATCCCTGCGTGGAAGACCGCGCGTGGGGGAGAGAATTTCACTGACATTAAGTATGAGAGCGCCGATGGGATGGCGAAGATTACGATCAACCGCCCAGAGGTCCGGAATGCATTCCGTCCAGAGACCATCATTGAATTAAAGACAGCCTTCGATCTCGCTCGCGATAATTCAGAGGTCGGCGTCATTATCTTTACTGGCGAAGGAAGCGAAGCATTCTGTTCCGGTGGAGATATCAGCGTTCGTGGTGATGATGGCTATATTGGCGAAGATGCACTTGGACAGCAGGGAATGGGTCGTCTCAACGTTCTCGATCTTCAAGTTCAGATTCGTCGAACACCAAAGCCTGTTGTTGCAATGATTGCTGGTTGGGCGATCGGCGGTGGACATGTTCTCCACGTTGTCTGCGATCTCTCAATCGCTGCCGATAATGCAAAGTTTGGACAGACAGGTCCGATGGTTGGTTCATTCGATGGCGGATATGGGTCAGGACTTCTTGCTCGCAACGTTGGCCAGAAGAAGGCTCGCGAAATTTGGTTTATGACGCGTCAATACGATGCGCAAGAGGCGCTCGCAATGGGACTTGTAAATACCGTTGTTCCACTTGCAGAGCTAGAAGCAGAGACAGTCTCATGGTGTCGTGAGATGTTGATGAATAGCCCGATGGCACTTCGACTTCTCAAGGCTTCGATGAATGCAGCAGATGATGGCCTTGCCGGAATCCAACAACTTGCTGGTGATGCAACTCTTCTCTTCTACTTAAGCGAAGAAGGACAAGAAGGTCGCGATGCATATAAGGAGAAGCGCAAGCCTGACTTTGGAAAGTTCCCAAAGCGTCCTTAAGAGTGGATAGATAACAATGTTTGACCAACCTCTCTCAACGATGCGCGTCATCGCGCTGCCCATGAAGACTGACTTTCGTGGCGTGACGTTGAGAGAAGTAGCTCTATTTAAGGGCGAATCTGGCTGGGGCGAGTTCTCGCCATTTCTTGAGTATGGCGATGCTGAAGCATCACAATGGCTGGCATCAGCTATCGAGGCTGCAACCAAACCCCGACCACCTCAGCTGAGAAGCTCAATCCCAGTAAATGGCACTATTCCTGCGACAAACGATAAGAAAGTTATTGAAGAGTTAGTCGCAAGTTATCCAGGGGTCAAAACCTTTAAGGTTAAAGTGGGCGAAAACCTCAGCGAAGATATTGCCCGTCTTGCAAGAATCAGATCACTTGGCCGCAAGGTTAATATCAGAATTGATGTCAATGGTGCATGGAGCGTAGATCAAGCTCTTACCAATCTTTATGCCTTCTATGAAAATATTGGTCCTTTCGAATACGTTGAACAACCATGTGCAACTATTGAAGAGATGCGACAGCTTAAAGAGAAGATTCGTATCCCACTTAAGATTGCCGCTGACGAGGTAGTTCGCAAAGCGGTAGATCCATTTGCAGTAAATCTCGAAGGTGCTGCCGATATCTTGATGCTCAAAGTTCAACCACTTGGTGGGATCACTCGATCCCTTGCTATTGCAGAGCACCACAAACTTCCGGTAGTTGTCTCTAGCGCCCTTGAAAGCGCCGTTGGAATTAATTATGGGTTGCTACTTGCAGCATCAATCAGAGACCTCAACTTTGATTGTGGACTTGCGACTGGATCGCTGATGGCAGCCAATGTTGCAGAGCTTCCTATTAACGATGGTTCGATTGCGCTCGGTGACTTAGATATCAAGCTCGATGGCCTTGATGTGGCGCCTGATCGCTATGAATGGTGGAAGAATCGAGCTATGCGCTGCGCGAAGGTCTTAGGAATCTGATGAACCAATCTACGACCCTTGCCCGCACCATTGTTCGCCAAATTGTCGAAGCTGGTGTGACCGATGTTGTCATCTCACCAGGTTCACGTAATGCACCACTGACTATGGCTTTCTATGCTGCTTCAGAGCGCGACCTCATCACCTTGCATACTCGTATCGATGAGCGCACTGCAGCCTTCTTTGCTCTAGGAATGGCAAAGGCAACAGGGCGTCCGGTGCCGATTGTCTGTACATCCGGCACTGCGGTCGCCAACTACCACCCCGCGGTATTGGAAGCATCGCATTCAAACGTTCCACTATTGGTAATTACGGCAGATCGTCCGGCAGAGCTTCGTCGTACCGGTGCTAATCAAACGACCGAGCAGGCTCGCATCTTCGGTAAAGCAGTTCGCTACTTCGCTGATGTATCTGGTCCCGCCTATCCAATGGAACTTCCATTTAATTCCCTGCAATCAGGGCCCGTACATATCAATGTGCAATTTCCTGAACCGCTTAGTGCAGATGACGATAGCGATTGGCTCGCAGGAATTTCAATTAATCCTCCGCGTCAGTTCACACGTAAATCAGCGGGAACTTTCTATACAAAATCAACTCGTGGAATTTTAGTAATCGGCCATGACCGTGGCGGATTAGCTGT
>JBEGSV010000038.1:0-2540 GCA_041179685.1 Actinomycetota bacterium | reverse complement strand
CCGTGGGACATGAGTTCAATGTCGCCTCACCTAAACAGCTCCAGGTTGTTCTCTTCGAAGAGCTAGGCCTTCCAAAGACTAAGAAGATTAAAACTGGCTTTACAACTGATGCAGATTCGCTCAATTGGCTCTTTGAGAAGACTTCACATCCAGTTCTCGCATCACTGCTACGTATCCGTGAGGTAAAGAAGCTTGCAACAACAATCGATGGCTTGATTGCAGAAATTGCTGGGGATTCACGGATTCATACTCACTTTGCCCAGACCGTCGCCGCTACTGGGCGTCTCTCATCAGTAGGTCCAAACTTACAGAATATCCCGGTGCGCACAGAAGATGGCCGAAAGATTCGCGCCACCTTTATCGCTGGTAAGGGTTATGACGCGCTTCTCACTGCGGATTACAGCCAAATTGAAATGCGCATCATGGCTCACTTGTCGCACGATGCAAATCTCATTAAGGCTTTCGAGTCGGGCGAAGATCTCCATGCCTCAATCGCCGGTGAAGTATTCGGTGTAAAGCCTTCTGATGTCGACCCCGAGATGCGTCGCCAGATTAAGGCGATGTCATATGGCTTGGCATATGGTTTGAGTTCATATGGCTTGGCAGCACAGTTAGATCTCACTCCACCAGCGGCGCAAGATTTGATGGATCGATACTTTGAACGTTTCGGCGGTATTCGTGATTACTTAAAGACAGTAGTCGAAGAAGCGCGCAAAGTTGGATACACCGAGACTGTGATGGGGCGTCGTCGCTACCTTCCTGATTTGATGAGCGATAACCGTCAGCGCCGAGAAGTTGCAGAGCGTATGGCTCTCAATGCTCCTATCCAAGGGTCAGCTGCTGACATCATTAAATTAGCGATGCTCAATGTTCAAAAGGCGCTAGTAGACGGCGGGTTCACATCTCGACTACTTCTACAGGTTCACGACGAACTCATCCTTGAGATTATCTCGAAGGAAGAAGATGCTGTAACTGAGTTAGTGCGACGCGAGATGGGTAACGCATTCCCATTGAAGGCACCGCTTAACGTGGGTATCGGTGTGGGCAAGAACTGGAATATTGCCGCTCACTGATTTGTTGTCGCGTTATCTTTCATGGCTGCGAGATCTTCTTCTTCGGTAGGTAACCTATTTGCATCAGCAAGACGGCCGCGTCCGATCGTAAGAATTGTGTATCCGATACCGATACAGACCGTTGTAATTCCGAGTGCAAAGTTGGGTGAGAATTTTTCGGAGATAACACCACCTGATGCTGCACCGATTGACATGAGCGTTCCTTCAATTGTCCAGAGCCAGCCCATCATTCCTGTTGGTGAACCTTGCGGACGTACCGCCTCCATTACTTCCCAATAGAAGACTTGAATGGCTCCACCCACAAGACCCATAAAGGCGCCACCGATAACCATCGACCAATCTGGATATAGGAATGCAAGTGGGAGCGAGACGATAAACCAGGCGAAGTAAGTTTTGCGAAGTGCGCCAAGAGGAGTTGTCTTCTTTGAGACTAAGCCACCCAGTAGTCCGCCAATAATGTTTGCAACTCCCATTGCAGTAAAGATCCAAGCGGTGCGATGGGGGACATCCTCCAAAGTTGCAAATGCCGGGACGGCGACATCGAATACACCCCAGCCAAAACCGATGAAGCAACCTTCGACGACTAGAAGTTGAAGTGGCTTATGGCGCCACATGGAAACCTTTACTTCCGGTTTCTCTTCTGGCTTCCAATTACGAGCGATCTTGGTGATCGCAAGCGAGCCTCCACCGATGAGCATAAGGGCGGCACAGGTATAGAGCGCGCTCTCTGGTGCAGATGAGAGTGCGAGCGCAGTAACAATTACTGGACCGATTACGCCGGCAGCGCTCATCACTGCGGTATCGACAGCGTAAGCAGTTCTCAACCAATCATCTGTGACGGCATCGCGCCAGAGTGGGCGAACTGAAAGGTTGATTGGGGGAGCCGTTAAACCTAGGAGTAGAGAGAAGATGAGTAAGGAAGATTTATCTGTTGCGCCATTGAGTGCGATCAACATCAGCGCGTAGCCGGGTACCTGAATTCTTAGCGGCCACTTCATGCTGTAGCGATCAATAATTGTTCCGCGGATTCCAGCAGTTGCGGCACCTGCTGCAGCGTTGACTCCCACTGCAAGACCTGCGAGAGCTACCGAGTTGAGCTCTTGTTCGACTTTAAAGAAGATTCCTAGACCGACCATGCCATAGGCGACTCGCGCAGGAAAAGCGCTTAGAACCAAGACCCACACATTGGGGAAACGGAAGAGTTCGATATAGCGCTTCATTGTCCAGCGATTCTACGCTCAGATTGGATGAAATATGAGCGGATTTGCCCCCTGAAGTGTGCCCCGCCTAAAATCAGGGGCTCACTTCGGTGAGATAACTTAATACGTCCCAGACTTCATCAGAAGTGCCCTACTACTTTCTATCCCTACGGAGCATCTTGACTACACAAATCGCAGTAAACGACATCGGATCAGCAGCAGATTTTCTTGCAGCAATCGAAGGCACAATCAGAAACTTTTCAGACGG